>DAOVQI010000129.1 GCA_030628785.1 Bacteroidota bacterium | reverse complement strand
GGGGTAAAACCCGCTGTTCCCGGACCCAATGTTTTTGTCCATGTGCCTGTTCCTGCACTCGGGGTAGCCTGCAAGGCATACTCCAAATCACATTCATCTCCCCCGGGACCTGCATTTGCTGCCGGTTGTTCGTAGAAATTAACCGTTATCGTGGAATCATCCGAACAGGTACCGTTTACCTCCGTCCAGGTAAACTCATAGCTGCCATAGGCATCAACCGTCACCAAAGCATTTGGAGTTCCGGCATCCGGGGTAAAACCCGCTGTTCCCGGACCCAATGTTTTTGTCCATGTGCCCGTTCCTGAACTCGGCGTAGCCTGTAAGGCATAATCCAAATCACATTCATCTCCTCCTACACCAGCATCAGCAACCGGCTGTTCATCGACATTCACTGTGGCTGTTCCGGAAACGGTTCCATTACAACCATGGACATCCCCGACAGATACCAAATAATAAGTAGTAGCTGACAACGGGTTTACAGTGATGAAATAAGGTGATGAATTTATTCCGGAAATACTAAAAGTATCAACTCCATCAGAATATTCGAGGTTCCAGGGGCTATCACCAGTCAGTTCAATCTTCAAGTTTGCAGAATTCCCTTCACATATTGTTGTATCCCCGCTTAATGTAGCTGTTGTGGTTGGGAAATAAGCGACAGTGGCACTTCCGGAAGTTGTTCCAACACAATTTATATCTTCGACTTGTGCCAGAGTATAGATCCCGGCTATTGAGACTTCAATCGTATAAGGACTAATATTAATTCCTGTAACCGTTGTATCATTTACACCATCCCGCTGGATTATTACATCCCAAGGAGGAGATCCGGTTAAATAAACAGTTAGTGTAGCTAATGCATCATCATCACAGATCGTTGTGTCTCCGCTAATAGATGTGTGGGGTAATTCATATACATAAATAGTGATTGTGTTGGAGGAATCAGGTTGACATGGATCACTTGTCAGGAAAGCTCTATAGTCAGTAGTATCATTTGGTGTCACAACCAGGTTGGGGGCATTTTCACCAGATATGTCAGTCCAGTTATTTAATCCATAAGGAGATGATTGCCATTGGATCATCCCGTAATAACCAGCCAACGAAATTGTAGTGCTCTCAGGTAAACAAATGTGATCCTGAGCAGTAGAAGCAGTACCTCCTTCTGCATCAATACATGTAAGTTCTATGTTGGCAAGGAAAATGTTTTCACCACCATCGTCCGGAAGATTAATGATATCAAAAAATGCTTGTTGGTCATAATGACCCACTATATAAATATTCGTTGAGTTATCAGTACTTATTCCATATCCTATATCCATAGTTCCTGAACTTCCCGCCATTTTTGCCCAATTAAACGTACCATTATCAAGGAAAGAAGCAACAAAGATATCTTCCTTGTCTATAGCCGTAATGGTTGTATCACCAAAAAAGTTTAGATCTTCCGTAAAATAGCCTGTAACATATATTGAATGAGTAATATCAATTACAATATCCAATCCCTCTTCATCTACATTGTCTGTGCAAGTAACAACCCTAACCCACCCGGTATTACCATTAGTCTTGGAATGAGAAGAAATAAAAATATCCTTTTTGGAAGAAACAGTTACCGGATTATTTATATAGTCCGGAAAATCGGCAGAATTGCTTATTCCTCCCGTAATATATAGACTGTCAGCATCATGGGTTATTCCATATCCATCATCATGATCCATGCTTGATATTTTCTGGCTCCAGTTATAATTGCTGTTTACATCGAAGGATAACATAAATATCTCGGAGTTACCAGAAGAGGCATTTGTTATTGATACAACGTTTGTGCCTGATGTATCCAGGACACTCAATGTAGTACCTGTGAAACTTCCAACAAAATACACATTAGTACCATCAGAGAGTACATCATGAGCAAAATCTGATCCATCACTTCCCCCTTCAAGTAACCACTGCTCACTTCCATTCACATCATACTTTGCTACAAAATAATCTTCATTTCCCTGATTAAATGAGCCTGAAAAGGGGCCAAAACTTGTGCTTCCGGTACAATGACCTGAAGTAATAACAGAAGAATTTTCAGCATAAATGCCAAGTCCTTTAGCATCTCCGGATGAACCATCAGAATGTCTGACCCATTGTAATGCCCCATCCGGATTATATTTGGCAACAAAGAAATCTAATCCTGAAGAATTAGAAATTGTCGAATCAAGTGTTGATGAAGATGTACCTGAAAAATAGTTAGTTCCTTCATCAATATACCCTGTTATATAAATGTTTCCGGATGAGTCAAGAGTAATTGTACTTGCCTCATCATCCCAGCTACCCCCAATCTTGAAAGCCCATAAGATAGTTCCATTTTGATCATATTTAACGACCAATCCATCGTCCCCTCCGTAAGTTGAAGAAAAATCCGTACTGGGATTCAAATTTCCCGGAAAATATGCACTTAAATCATTTTTCCATGCTCCTGCTATATAAATATTACCGGTAACAGGGTCTGTTGCTACATCTCTGGCAAGTTCACGTCCGCCAGTGTGGATAGCCTTGGCCCATTGCCAATCAGGAACCTGCGCATACAGATGCAGAGAAACGCAGAAAAGTAATATGATCCAATATCCCTGAACTTTTTTCAAAACTTAATAAATCTGTATATTTGATAAATTAATAATCTTCAGTATATTACGTAAATTTGAACACTATGTTTCAGTCTTATCGAAGAATTTTTAGGTATATATGTGGTAAAAGTAGTTATATGTTCTTTTGTTGGGTAATGTATTATATGACATAAATCATTGAAATATGGTTGCTTCAATCATGACTTTCAGATAGCTATATAGAACTACGATTTTCTTGTTAATTTTGGCTTAAAGGATTATCTCATATCCGCCGGACGGCTTGCAGCCGGCGGGCGGGGTTTTACTGGAATTTTTTACAATGAATCACTTAAGTTAAAAATATACAATAATGAACGGACCAAAAGAAATCTATGAAGTATTAGATGACCTGGATATAAGATATGAATATTATGAACATCCTCCTGTAGCGACGGTTGAAGAAGCCATTATCCATTGGAAAAATATAAATGCCACTCATTGCAAAAACATTTTCTTCCGAAACCATAAGGGAAATCGGCATTACCTGGTTATTATTGAACATAAACAAAAACTGGTGATAAAAGATCTGGAACAAAGGCTAAAACAGGGTAAACTCAGTTTTGCTTCTGATAAGCGTTTAAAGAAATACCTTGATATTGAAGCCGGATCGGTCTCACCTTTCGGATTGATCAATGATACTGAAAACCATGTTCATGTATTTATTGACAGCAACATGGAAAAGGCAGAAAAAATCAGTTTTCATCCTAACATTAATACTGCAACACTGGTAATAGACTTCAAGGATTTTGAGCGTTTTATGGACTGGACTGGTAATAGTTATGAGTTTGTAAAATTGTATGATTAACAGACCCTAAGGGTTTCTTCCAAAGGAATGCCTCCGGCACAAAACCTTAAGGGTTTTCCTTTCGTCTAGCATACAACAGTCACGGCAGATCCTACTTTCAAGCCCTAACGGGCTGTTTCTTGTTTATAATCCGCTTATAACCAGCCACTAAAGTGACTGTCTATTGTCTTTTAGTCCCTCCGGGACTTTAGTAATGCCTGGTTCAAAATTTCAAATTTGTCCCGTAGGGACAATATGATAATAGCCAGGGGCAAAGCCCCTGGTAATAAGGAATATAAGTAAGTAATCCCCGACTACCGGCATTAAACTGAGGGAAACTGATGATTTCGGGGATTTGTGCCATAAGCCGATTAGAATTAAACACTAAGATTCAAAGACCCTCACCCGTCGGTACGGCTGGAAGCCTGCCTGAAAGAATGAATCCTTTCATCCAAGCGGGTGAACAGCCAGGCAACCGACATTTCAACTCTCAACCTATCATACTATTAGCTATTCTTCGATTATACAAAATAAAAATCCCCGACATCACAATCCATTGAGCAAGGCAGGTCATTACACTAAACGGATTAAAGGGATTGTACCATTGATCAGGTGCAAATACGGTAGCTGATTGAAACAACCACCAGACAAGCAAAATAATTGCAGCAAAAGGTATAAAAAGCCGTATGATAATATCCCACCAGCTTCCAAGAGCCCAGTCGTTTTCAGTAAGGCTTATTTCCTTGCGAATCTTTGAAATCCCCTGTTTGATCACTGCAAAAGCAACAAATGCACCGGAAATCATCAGGGCAATTCCCCAAACATAATCCTGGTTACTCAGAATATTCAGGTTTCTGGCTGAAGGGATCCCTAACAGGTATACTACAGCAATAATAATTCCAATGGCTTTGGATCTTTTCATACCGGTATCCACTAAAACTCTTGTGGGAAGTTCCAGTTGAGCGATCAGGGATGAAAATCCGGCGAATGTAAGACCCAGGAAGAACAGAACAGCCAGAGGTGATCCAAAGAACATTTTTGCAAAAAGTTGAGGCATCCAGATAAAAGTAAGACCTGTTGAAGCTGGTCCGCTCGTCTTCATAATTTCAAGAACTTCCGGATCGGCCATTCCCATTTCTGTCCTGAGAACAGCAAATACAGTTCCAAAGATCATAATGGCAGCCAGCAGGGAGACCGTATTATTCCCAATGCCTGTGATAAAAGCATTCTTCACTGTCCCATGTTCGCTTTTCATATAGGCGGCATAGGTAAGAAACAAACCCCAGCCAGCTCCTGTATCCCATGCATTTTGTGTTAACGCGGAAAGCCATAATTTCGGATCACTCAATTGACTCCACTGCGGTCTGAACAAGTATGCAACACCATCCCACGCTCCGGGTAAAGTCAACGCCCTGATAACAGAGAGGATAACAATTAACAGGAGGGTTGGGATCAGGATTTTATTAATGAGTTCTATTGATTTCACCCCTTTCCAAATAGCAAGAGCACCAAACCCGATGGCCAGGATATGAAACAGAAATGGCCAGGCGCTATTCTGGTAATTGTTCCAGGTTTCCATGGCCGCTTCTGTTGTCATTGGGAGGGGGTGGGTCAACGTCTGAATAAAATAAAAAATACACCAACCTACAATCACCGTATAGAAAAAGGTAATAGCTGTGGCAACAAAAGCAACAAAAGTGCCCATCCAGGCGAATTTTTTCCCAATGCTTTTAATGAAAATACCAACCACACCCGACCGGTGTTTTCTCCCCAATGCATATTCGGCAATAATAAGGGGTATGCTCCACAGAAATAAGAAGATAAGCCAGGCCACCAAAAAAGCTCCTGCTCCGTCCTCACCACCCATTTGAGCTGCAATTCGCGGGAACCTCCAGATATTTCCAGTCCCGACCGCGATGCCAAGAGCACTAAGCAATAGGCCCCATCTGGATGAAAATCGTTGGTTTACGCTTTTGTCGAGGCTATTTGCCATGCTTCATTGAGTTCAATAGAAAATGTATCGAATTATATTACCTGGTGATTTCAGATTACAATAATATAAATAATATTGTAGAACGGCTCTCCTACCGAAGGCATTTTCTCAAAGGGATCCCCTTGGGAGGAGCTACGGAGCTTTGTCCCTGCCAAAGGCATTCTCCCGAAGGTCCGAAGGACTCCTTCGGAGGATTCTCCCACAGGGACTCCTTCGGAGCTACGGAGCTACGGAAGAAGGGATCCCTATGGGAGAAGAATCGTTTTTAATAAGACCCTAAGGTTTAAAAGCTTTTACAATCTCATATATTTTCCCCTTTTCTGTAGAAAATTTAAAGAAACCCGGCTCAATTTCTGTAGTTTGGATCTTTGTATCCTCCGATTTTACGGTAAATTTTCCTTTAACTCTGACACGACAAACATTTCCCAGCTTTGAGAGAATTATTACCCGGGTTAATTCACCGCTGTCCCATTCCATATCCACTTTAAACCCGGCTCTTGCGCATAGGCCACTGATGTTTCCTGTTTGCCAGCTTTCCGGCAATGCCGGAAGGAGGTATATTTCTTCTTCATGACTCTGAAGCAACATTTCGGCTATTGCCGCTGTTATTCCAAAAACCCCGTCAACCTGCAGGGCCCCTGAACAAATTGCATAAAGACTATTGTAACAATAATGATGGATATAATAATCAAAATTATCCATAGCTTTTAAAGGATTGTATAACCTCGCCCAACATGCCATTTTCCAGGCCGAGGACCAGCCGTTCCCTTCCAGTCCTCTTTGTTCAAGCACCACCGTTGATGCTTCAGCAAATTCAGGTTTTTTTTTCTGCGAGATCTGATTCCCCGGGAACAGGCCGTAAAGATTTGAAATATGACGGTGGCTCTTTTCCTTCTGATCCCAGTCTTCGAGCCATTCCTGCAGATCTCCTTTCTCCCCGATTTGCAAGGGGGCCAGTTTTTCTCTTGCGGATAAAACCCGATCTCTAAATTCATGGTCTATGTCCAGAATCCGTGACGCTTCAGCTAAATATCCGAACAGGTCGTTCAGGATCTGCATATCAATTGAAGATCCTGCACAAATTGTAGTTCCGGGACTTTTCCATCCTGTTACTTCATCGAAAAACGGGTCATTTCCCGGTCTCCCAGGAAAGTTTTCAGGCGATGTGGATGGATTGGTCACCAACCACCCATACCCGGGATGTTCCACCAGAAAATCAAGGAAAAATTCAACACATCCTTTCATTACCGGGTACACTTCCTGTAAAAAGCCTTTATCACCTGTATAAAGGTAATGCTCCCACAAATGGGTACAAAGCCAGGCTCCACCTGTCGTGAAGGCACCCCAATCCGGGCCGTCCATGGGTGCCGCTACACGCCATATATCAGTATTTTGATGAAATACCCATCCCCCCGCACCATAATGTTCCCGTGCTACTTCACTCCCCTGATCTTCCAGTTCGCTGATCATGGTAAACAGTGGCTCTGCACATTCGCTCAGATTACCCACTTCAGCAAGCCAGTAATTCATTTCAGTATTAATATTCGTGGTATATTTTGAGTCCCATGACGGGTTCATTTTTGTATTCCAGATGCCCTGAAGGTTTGCAGGTTGTGTTCCGGGTCTTGAGGAAGAGATCAACAAGTACCGGCCGAATTGAAAACATAATGCAGCCAGATTGGGATCATTCGTCACAACATATTTCTCAAGTCTTTGATCAGTAGGTAAAAACGAATTTGGTGTTGATCCAAAATCAATGTTAACCCTTGAAAACAATTTTCTGTGCTCCCGAATGTGAGCTTCTTTTATGTTCTGATAAGATTTTTCCTTTAGTAATTCAAAAACATGATTAACCCTCTTAACCGGATCACCAGACACATCCTTGCAATTTATAAAATTTGTGGCTGCTGCCAGATAAAGGGTTACGGTATTGCAATTTTCCGCAACCAGATCTTCGCCATTTACTTCAATCATACCACCTTCAGATATTGCTTTTAGCCTTGCCTGGTATCTTACTTTCCCTTCTATTCCTAAATAATCTGCTGATTTACCTGCTAACATCAACCCATCATTTCCAGCAGGATCCATCCTGAAATAATCTGTTCCATAATTGGAATGAGCCTGGTTCCTGTACCCTCTTAAATTTGCTGTAAATGAAATACTCCCAGGTTTATCTGCCGTCAAATGTACAACAATAACCTGATCAACAGGAGTGGAAAATACTTCACGTTTAAATTGAATTCCGGCTTGTTCATAACTTACCGTAACAATTGCCTGATCGATATCCAGAGCCAGTTTGTAATTCATGACCTTCCCCCGATCCGGGAACTTCAGTACCAGGTCTCCCATGGATTGATATTTCATCTGTTCCACCGGATAGCCCATTAAATATCTTCCAAATAGCTTATGGGCTTTTATGTATTCTCCGTTAAAAATCAGTTTCCGGATTTCCGGCAAAGCTTCAGCACCTCCTTTTACAGTCTGGGAATACGGTCCACCTGTCCAGTAGGTTTCTTCGTTAAACTGTATAGTTTCCTCATCCGTTCTGCCAAAAATCCTGGCTCCCAACCTGCCGTTACCAACAGGAAGGGTATTTTCCCACATGTCGGCTGGTTCATTATACCAGAGATAGGTTACAGGATTAAAATCACCGGTAATCTCATGATCCAGTTTCTGTATTTTGGTACATGAGCAGGAAACAAGCATAAATAAAAAAAAGGGTAGTAATTTATTCATTAATTCAGGATTTCTTGATTTCATTATTCAAGGTTACAGTAAACTTAAACAAATCGTTTTAAAACTTGAAATTCTCAGGTCAACAATTATGCTCAATAAAATCTCCAAATTTTGAATATTTCTCGTACAAG
>DAOVQI010000169.1 GCA_030628785.1 Bacteroidota bacterium | reverse complement strand
TTCCTTTTACCGATATTCCTTAGTGCCCAGTTAACAGCTTTCTTTACAAAGTTCCGCTCATCAGTGGCTTCACGCTTAATAACCGGTAATAACCCGATGAATTTTTCATCTTCAGTTTCCTTTTCATGCCACGCCAGGCAGGCTATCAGTGTGAAAGCAGTTCTCTTGACGAACTCCTCCTCCCTTTCAGACCAGTCGATGATTTTCTTCCAGACAAGAGGGGTTTTCTCGAAGAGGTTCATACACAATTGGTCGCAGACATCCCAGGAGTTTATGTCTTTAACCCAATCCTCCATTTGGTTTTCTGTCAATTTCTCAGGATCACCAACCAGCGCCGCTACAATTCTTGCTTCAGGTATCCCTGTCTTCCACAACTCTAATGCAAGATTATGGTTCTTCCCTGTTTCTTTCGCTATTTTTCGCATATAAGGAACCGATACTCCCATTCTTTTTTCAGCTACTATCCCAAACTTCGCCATCCCTTCGACCTGATCAGGCTTTGCAGTAGCCTTTAGCTTTTTCAATACATCTTCAACAGAAGCCATATTTAACTCCTTAATAGTTTATATTTATTGCGGTCAGATGCAATGGATTGTTCATACTTCTCTATTCAATTCTCTTACGGATCGAATCCGGATAATATCTTCCTTTCCGTTTGATATAGCTTTCAAGAATTCCTTTTTAGTCATTTCTATTCAGTTGTCAGGGCGAATATAATAAAATTCAGACTGTCGTCAGTTACGATATTTTTAATTTGTTCTTTTATTGTTTTGATTTTATTTCCTAACTCTATTACGCCTGTTTTAGTCGTATCTCGACTCCAGTTCGGGGTACGACTAATTAAGAGCCGTGTCACGGTTTAGAACCGTGGCATGGGTATTGAAGCCCATTTCGCACGACTTGCTATTCAATTCACCGTAACTCCATCACCTGAATTTTTAAGTGTGAAGGGAATTCTTTTGAACGATAAACGACTTATTTTTTTTCATTTTTCTGTTGTTCTAATGTTAATTTGACAAAAAACCTCTACAATGGTTTCATCCTCCTGGTACACAGTATAGCAAAGGTGTGTATACCAAAGTTACAGGGGAGATTTAAATTTTCATTATTTTGGGGAGAATTATTATGTTGATTTGTTAGTAGTTTATATTAATTTTAAATAATGAATATCTTATTGTTTTGGAGAGATATTTTACAGCGTAAATTTCAGGTTTATGCCAACCTACTCAACAGAAAAAATAATTGAAGGTTTACGAAATCAGGACGATAATATCATACGCTATATTTATAAAACAAACTATCCGGTAATTGAACACCATGTAAAAAAGAATAGAGGTAAAAAGGAGGATGCAAAAGATATTTTCCAGGAAGCGCTCATAATAATTTTCAAAAAAATCAAAAATGAGGGATTAGTCCTGACCTGCTCTTTCAGCTCGTTTTTATATTCAGTTTGTGAACACCAATGGCACAAAATTCTCAGGAAAAGAAAAAACTTGCCGATAATTTATGTAAGCAGTTTGGATGGTTATATTTATAATCCGGGCTTAAATGAAAAGACTGAAAGAAAAAAGCTGAAACTATTTGAATATCATTTTAATAGGTTGAGTAAGGATTGTAAAAAAATATTAAAATTACATTTTTCCGGGTTTTCAATAGCTGAGATTATGAAAAAAATGGGATATACTAGTAAAGAACATACAATGGACAGAAAATACAGATGTAAAAAAAGTCTGTTTAACAGAATTGAAAACGATCAAACATTTAAAGAAACACAAGATGAACTATTCTGAAGAAATTGACAATTATCTTGATGGGGAACTTCAGGGTAATGAATTAAGACAATTTGAAAATGAATTGTTAATGAATCCGGAGCTTGCAGAAGCTGTGGATAAATTCAGGAATTTATACGATTTTATAAGGCAGCAACATGCAAAAATGATGTCAGGAACCGGAAAAAAATACCGAATTGAAGATCAGGAGATTAATGAGCTCATTGATACTTACCGGCTTAAAAACGGAGAAGAAGAGCCGGAAGATGAAAAGCTTTTCAGGAAGAAACTCGAAAATGCCTATAGGAACCATATACAAAACACGAGGAAACACGGATTAATGAAAACCAGAAGAATCTGGTTTGCGGCAGCTGCTATCGGTCTTTTGATTATTGTCACTTCGGTCATCTATTATCTCCAGAATAAAACATATTCAAATGAAAGATTATATAGTATGTACTATGAACCTTACAATAAAAATATTTTTACCCGGATAGAATCAGGTGAGCCGGAAGGAATATTTATGCAGGCAATGATAAAATATGCAGATGAGGACTATGAAAATGCCCTTGATTTATTCCAACGGGTTCCGTCAACCGATGATTTTATCCTGCCTGCACATTTTTATTCCGGCATTTCATTTATGCAAACCGGGCAGTATCACGAAGCAGCAAGCTCATTTCTGTTTATTATTAAACACCTTGATAATGAATTGATATATCAATCGGAATGGTACCTTGGGCTGTGTTATTTAAAAACCAATGAAACAGATAAAGCATTTACACAATTTAAAAAGATAACCGGTAGTAATAGTATTTATAAAGAAAATGCCGAAGATATATTGAAGAACATAGCTCCGGGCAGGAATCTGAAAGATTAACAACTGAATAAAATAAAAAGAAGAAAACTCTTCCTGTAAATAATCAGTGTATTGATAGGAGAAGAAACTACGCAAAAGAGTTGCAAGTTGCGGGTTACATGTTACGAGTTACGGGTTCGTGTTCCAGGTTCTATGAACTGCCCACCAGAACGTACTGTCTGGTACGGGCGGGGGGGCTGGGTACTTGATACTGGGTTCCGGTTCTCGAAGTTCTCATTTTTCGGTTCTTAGTGTTTTTCTAACATCAAATTCTCCTCCTTGGAAAGGAGGAGTACCCGACCGAAGGGAGGGGGAGGTGGTTGATCATTCAGACACTATTTACGGTTGCTTTTTAAGTAACAGACTAAAAAAAAGAATCCGGAAAACGGGAGTAGAATTTGTACATAACAACCATTCCAAGTAATAAAATGATTGTTCCGGCTATTATTGATTTGAGTAAAATATTTTTCTTCTTCAGTACAGGTTTGGCATCCCCTATTGTAACATATCCTGCCCAAAAATACGGGTGAGCCTCGGTTGGCGAAACAGATTCCAGGTAATCAAGTTTTGCATATCTCAATGCTTCATCTTTTCTGTTACTCCTGGAAAGATATTTATAAAAACTGCCCATTAAATCGGCGCTTGAATCGTCACCAACAGACCACAGGGTCATAACGATACCCGGAACTCCCGCATATTTGAACCCTCTTGCGAGGCTTATGATTCCTTCCCCCCTGCGTAACTTACCCGATCCTGTATTACAGGCACTTAACACCACCATTTCGGCATTAAGGTCCATATTATAAATCTCCCAGGTGTTTAACAATCCGTCTTCAGTGGTGTCACCATCCTGGGTGAACACGAGTTTTGAGTACATGGGATTTTCATTATCAATAAAGGTATGTAGTGCCAGATGCAAGATTTTATAACCGGCCTGCAAAGATTTTAAGTTCTTTTCGGTTGCCTTAACACCTGAAAAGACATCTCCCCTTACCAGCCCGGAAATGATATTTACCTCATTTTTTGTTCCAAGCAGGGGTAATAACTCTCCCCCGATATTATATGTTCTGTATAATTCCTCAACATTTGAATTTTTTGTATCACCATATTCATAGGCCGGTGCAAAAGCCAGTAATTTATTACCCGGGATTTTGTCAGGACTGGTGCCTGCAAATAATAAGGTGGCGGAATATGAATAATTTATGGTATAGTCTCTTATTAAATACGGAAGGCTGCTATAGTTAAAGCTTTTATCACCCGGGAACCTGCTCAGTAAAACCTCAAAGGGAATAAAAGCCAATTTGCCGTCAGGAATGATTATCAGCTTCTTTTCATCTATTAATGTATTGCAAGGTTTGATGGCTGTCCGGTATAGGTTAAATGCAGAACTTTGCCAGGCTTCATAATCAAGGAGCTTGTTGCCTCCGAATTTATTAGAGCTTATAAAATTACGGACAATTTCAACCTGTTTATGGAAAACAGTATCGATTGGTTCCTTAAATACCTCAAACTGATCCTTCGTAACAGCAAAAATATACAGCCAATCAGGGGCTAAATGGTATTCAATAACAGCCTCTTTTTTATTCAGGTGGTCCTGTACAGATGCAATATCAAAAACTTTTGTGTCATATTTTAACCTGTAATATGCCGGGTACCGGTTTTCAATGGTAGTTGTTAATTCTTCCTGTTCCCGGTATAGTTTAAAAAGTTTTGTATTCCACAGATCAATTTTTTCCTGATCAGGGGTTGGCTTACCCTTTTCCTGATAAATAAAATCCTCGTACAGGAATACATCATGTTTGATTTCTTTTTCCCGGGTTTGAACGGAATCGGGGACATTCCCGAATTTCATGGCTTCCGCGCCCCTGAGTGATGCCAGGAGGCCTGCTGCTTTATTCCTTTCGGCATATTCAAAACATCTTTCTTTATAATCCTTATCACCTGTTAATTCGAAAAGCGTATAAGCTATTTCAATGGTTCTGGAAAATGTGGCGTTTTCAATTCCGGTTAAAAACAGTTTACTTTCCCGGCTTAAATATTCGGTCCTGATCTTTTCAACCAGTGTTAAAGCCAGTTCATAACTTGCCAGACTTTTCCCGGTATTTTTTATCTTATCCGCTTTGTTTTTCTGAAGATCAGCGAGAATGCTCAAGGCATCCGCCTTTTTTTTAAGAGTATTCAATAACTGAATATCCGAAAGACTCTTACCGGTCTCCGGATTGGCATAAATATTCCTGTCCTCAAAATCTTCGACAACAGCAATCAGTGCCTGCTGGTAATATTCCAGTGCTTTTTCCGGCTCATTTTCTTCCAGCCGGTAATCACCGAAACAGGTAAGACATCTGGAAGTATAAGGATGTTTTAACCCGAATACATTATCATAGATTTTATATGCTTTTTGATATAATTCAAAGCCTTTTCCCCTGCTACCGTTTTGAATACAGAAAGATCCATAATCCAGATATTGATAGGCTAAATCAGGGTGACCGTCCCCGAAATAATGAATTATATTTTCAATAGCAAGCTGAAAATAATTTTCAGTTTCTTCTTTGCATAACAACCTTACATAACATTTGGCACAATAATAAAAAGCATTTGACAGGTAAGGATATTGATATTTTTTTCCAATCGAGATAGATTCTTTTAAAAATCCAAGTGCTTTTTCATATTCCCCTTTATGATAATTTGAAATCCCAAGATTTTGGATAACATTTAATATCCTTAAATAGTTTGACCGGTAATTTTCCTTGAAGATATTTAATGCAAAATTGTAATACCTGGTGGCTTTATCATATTCCCCCTTGTTTTTATATACAATTGCCTTATTGTTATAGATAGTACCAAGTTTGTAATATTTTTCGCCAAATTTTTCTGTTAAAATTTTTTCAGCACGGTCATAATATTCTACTGCTTTGTCGTATTTCCCCAAGCTTTTATATAATACTCCGGTATTAATATATGAACTGGCTAATTCAGGGTCATCTTTTTGAAGAAATTTTTCACTGATTTTCAAATCTTTTTGATAATAATCCCTGGCTTTCTCAAAATCACCTTTTTTCCAACTTATGATACCAAGGTTTCTATATATTTTAGCCATTTCAATTCCCGGTTCGGTTTTATTATCAAATCCGATTTCCAGACCCTTCCGGTAATACTCAATGGCTTTTTTATAATCACCCAGATAATAATAGTTGGTACCCAAATCATTATACACCGGAATTTGTATTGTATCGGCATGACCAAGTGAATTTATACCTATTTCAATGGATCTTACGAGATAATCAATTGACTTTTCATAAACTCCCTGCTTTAACAGCAACCGTCCTTTCAGATGATATAACTCTTTAAATATTAAAGGTTCATTTTTTAAGTAATTGTTAGCTACATTATCTGCCCTTTCCAAAATAACCTGAGAACTATCAAAATCTCCTGTTAATATGTAATATTTCCCGATTTTTAGTAAACATTGTGTAAAGGAATCCCAATCCCCGGCTTTTTTAAAGATTTTTCCTGATTCCCGGAAATAATAGTATGCGCTATCATATTCAGCCTGCTTCAGGAATATTTCTCCTTTGTTAAAATATTCAGCAGCTTTAAGGGTGTCGGTGTATTCAATAATACAAGGAGCTGACGGGCAGGCAGATACTGTGGGAAGAATAATACAATATATTGCTGATATAAAATATCTGAAAAAGATTTTCATCAGTTATTATTGAAAGAATTTGGCCTTACCGGAAAAAAGTCTGCAAATCAAGATAATATAAAAACACAAAATTACCAAATTACAAGCAATAGTTACATACCAAAAACTTAAAATAATTACATAACAAATCATAGTTTAATCATAACGGCCTTACCCCGAGAGGAGTATACGGGATTCCTCAAATTGCTTTCTTTTCCCTTTATTGTTAAGAAACACACGGCATGCAGGGATGACACGGTCGCCCGCCTGCCCGTCCGACTGGCGTTAGCCGGGCGGAAATGACGAAGTCGGGCAGGGACGGGCCTGGCGGGGGCAGCCCATAACACTAACTATTACAATTGCAGGTAGTCTCTGATTAACAGACATTTATAAAAAAATTGGGCTATATTTCCCTGTTTCTGGTATACAAGGATAAAATGTAATAAACAGCGGATTCCGAAAAGCTATTAACAGAGTAGGAAAAAATTAAACTCTTTAAAAATGAAAACTTTACGTTATCAGGCAGACGAAATCGTTGA
>DAOVQI010000057.1 GCA_030628785.1 Bacteroidota bacterium | reverse complement strand
GCTTATATAAGACTTGCCAAAAATCAGACAGAAGCCAATAAAGAACTAACTGATAAGCAATACGAAATAATTGAAAGCGAAAATCCTGATAGAATTGTACATAATGGAAAAGCCATTTACCCCATAATTTGGGGATTAAATAACAGAGGGAAAAATATTCTTGTATGTGCTTGTCCTTATCTGCATTATGTGAGAGATAATACGCATGTTGTTTTTAATAGCAACTTTGGTCCTTTTTTAAATAAACTAACCTATTCGTTAGCGATTTTTGGGACGATTATGACAACGATGATAACAAAAAAGTGGCTTAAAATCACAAGAAAAATAACTCGAAAACAAATAAAAAATGCTCTTTTGTCAAATAAGGCGATTTATACAATTTCTCCCTCTGTTTTTTCAAGACCCGATTATTGGAATGAGAATATTAAAGTCTTGGGATATCACGAAAGGAATAAAATCGTCAACTGGCATCCAGACAAAGGATTAAGTGATTTTTTGGAAAAACACAATCAAATCCTATTCATTACTTTTGGTAGCATGACAAATCCTGAACCAGAAGAAAAGACTAAAATAATTATTGAAATACTTGAACGAAATAAAATTCCTGCACTAATTAATACCGCATCTGGAGGTCTTACCAAACTGGATAAATTTGATGCTGAACTAATACATTTTGTTTCTCGAATTCCTTACGACTGGATTTTCCCAAAAATATATGGAGTCATTCATCATGGAGGTTCAGGGACAACTCACATGGCACTTAAGTATGGATGTGCAACAATGATTATCCCACATATTATTGACCAATTTGTTTGGAATAAAATTATTGATAAAATGGGGGCTGGACCAAAGGGAATAAGAATTGATAAAATTACCACGAAAAACCTCGAACCAAAAATTCTTGAATTAGTGAACAATAGTTCCTTCAAAAAGAAAGCGGAGAAAGTAGCCAGTCAAATGGGAAAAGAAAATTTTAGAGAAGAAATTTATAAATCAATAATCGAAAAATAAATACTGGCTACAATGACTAAAAAATCATAGCTGCCCTTCGGGACAGCAACGCTTTTTAGCCGGAACGTTGACAATAATTGCTAAAAAAAGAAATTAAAAGGAGAAATTTTCGTTATTCATTAGAAATTCCTAAATTTGTTGAAAAGAAGACTATGACGACATTACAACTAAAAAATGCTTTAATTCAAAGGATTTCCGAGATTGAAGATAAATCCTTTCTGGAAGCTATTAAAACAATTTTAGATGCAAAATCAGAATCTAAAATCATCAACCTGTCTCCTGAACTAACAAATGAAATTAAGGCTTCTAAAAAGGAAATTGAACAAGGGTTATTTACTAAAAATGATCTTCTTGAAAAAGAGATTGAAGAATGGCTAAACGAAAAATAATCTGGTCAAACAGAGCCAAAATCAAAAGGTACGAAATCCTTAAATTTTACATTGACAGAAATAAAAGCCACACTTATTCCATCAAACTAAACCGCCGAATAAACAAAGAACTCCGATTACTTATAAAATATCCTGACTTAGGAATAAAAACTGATATAGAGGGTGTTCGGGGACTCATCATCGAAAATTTCATTCTTTTTTACGAATTAGACAAGAATGTCATTATAGTGCATTACATCTGGGATTCAAGACAAAACCCCGGGAATTTGATAATAAAATAAGAATGCAACTATTGCCAACAGGCGGTCATAGGTAATGCCGCTTCTTTATAGTTTGCTGAGATTGTAAAAGGGAAATGTGTCCCTTATAAATATTGGAAACAAGCAAATTGTAGGGCGGCACTACGCATACCGCCGGAACGTTGGCAAACATTAAAATAATAAGAAGAATGGCGAAATCGCAACAAAACTTTAATAAGAAAGATAAAGAGAAAAAACGTTTAAAGAAACGACTGGAGAAACAAAAAAAACGAGAAGAACGTAGGACAAACTCACAAGGCGGTGGACTCGAGAACATGCTAGCCTATGTCGATGAAAATGGAAACATCACAGATACGCCACCTGATCCGACAAAGAAAAAGAAGATCAATGCAAAAAGCATAGAAATTGGCGTTCCCAAAAGGGAAGAGGAGGAGACTAGCCCAATACGAAAGGGCAGAGTTGAATTTTTCAACGATTCAAAAGGCTATGGTTTCATTAAAGATCTCGAGACTCAGGAGAAATATTTTGTACACTTTAATGGTTTGATGGAAGAAATAAAGGAAAACGATAAAGTCACTTTTGAGCTCAAGCGTGGTATGAAAGGTATGAACGCCGTCCGCGTGAAGAAGGTGTAATTTTCGAAAACATCGATACAATTTAACGCTTAATTGGCAAACTAAAATCAACGTTTGCCAACAAAAAATTAAAGGCATTAACCAACCTTCGCCAAGGCTTCGGTAGGAGCAAACAGGCGCTTATTCAAATCGTTACGTGGCATAAATAAAACTATAATAGATGTTTAAATTAAATATTATTATAATAATTTTATTAAATTTTAGTTTAAATGACAAAATATTTTAAAATTCCCAAATACTTAATACTAATAAATTTATATCAGATATTTGTAATTATTAATTAATACTAAAAGAAAATATTATGTTAGAAATCATTGCATTAATCTTCATTACAAGAAGAATAGGTAAAATCAGTAAAGAGAAAGGTCTCAATCCTTTAGGATATAAAATTTTAACTATCATCCTCTTGTTCGCTTGTGAACTAATTGGAGGCATAATTGGCATATTAATCACGGAAAAAACACTTGGAATTTATTTTTTGGCAATTATTGGTGCAATTATTGGGATTATAATCTCATTTGCGATTGTAAGTATTCCAAAAACTGTAGTGGTAATTGACAGCCTTTTATTCTATGGATTGTTATTAATTCTCATTGGATTAATAAATATTGCAAATATCAGTATCAATAAAGAAAATATACCATTCATTGGCTTAATTATTTGTACAATTGGAATAATTAATTTATTAATTAGTTCTAAAACTATAAGCTATTTTAAATATATTTATTTACTGAATAGTGTTGTCCTAATAATTTCAGCTATTTTATGGATTTATTATAGTCTTGATTACCTGGTGGTTTTAATTTTAGACTTGTTTGTTATATTATTTGGTGTTGAGCAACTAAATTGTTTTCTTAAAAAGAAATTTTTTTTCTTTATTGATTTAAAAACTATTAATTGACTGTTATAATATAATTAGAACATTCTTATATATTTGAAAAAGCCACCGAACGCCAGTGAGGTTTAGTTCAACAATCGTTATACCCAATTGCTTTTACTAAAAGAAGAAAAAGATAGATTTATAGGAGTACCGACCAAGCACACCTGCCGCTATGGAGCGCAGTGGAATAGCGGTCAGGTGGAGCGCCTTGTTAGACGTGGTTTCTCAATTCTGCCATGAACTTGTTGATATTGGCTTTGTTCTTTCCCCAATCTAAACACTGGGTCGGTAAAGCGCACTTACTAGTCACCGAGATGGTGTTGTTGGGGAGGAAGGTGACAATAACCTTCTCGCCCCAAGAGCGAATATTCATACTGCTTGAAGCGATAATCGTGTCTGGCGATTCTTGCCTGACAGACCAAGAGATTGCGTTTAGGGTAGTTTTCACCGCAGTTCGTAAATCAGAACCACTCTCACTTGGGGAGTAGTTTTCAGTGTGATATGCCGGGAATCCAAATGCCATAGTAAACCTCCTTTAGTTTAGTGTCTTCGATGTCTAACTGCTAAATAGACTGCAATATTGCAGTCTCTCACTCGTCAGAGCTTTGAAAACTTATTAATATTCAATAAATTATAAAAATATTGATTGCATAAACATTGCAAAACGAATATTTTATTATTTTGTAACAAAATTAAAAAATAAATGACAAAATCAAAATTATTGGATAGGGTCCGGGAACAAATAAGATTAAGACATTATAAGTATTAGAATAGTTCAAGAATTATTAGGCCATAAAGATATTAGGACAACCATGATTTATACTCATGTCTTGAACAGTAACAAACTTGGAGTGAAGAGTCCTCTTGATTATTAATGAAGAAATAACAGCAAATGGGCATAACACTGGTAGCCGTTGCACAACCTTATAAAAATACGGATTAGAGTAAAAACCTATTTTAATTACCTATTTTAAGGGTTTTTATTTTCTACGGATGAAATCGGAGTTCCGGGAATTTGGACACTTTAAAACGGCTTATTTAAATCCTGATAATAGCACAGAAATAAAATAAAGCATTTTTTGCCTTAATGGCCATGCTTTGAGAAAGGTTCTTTGTAAACTTCAGGTACTTTTGAAGATTGTAAGCTGTAGCAGCCATTAACATCAAATATAAGTAAGCCGGGGAAAGTGCTATATTTGAGGTAAATGCAATTAATAAAACGAAACAACGGTCTGATAAGTGAGTGGCTCGGAAAGCCCGTCCTGCTCATATTTGAGAACCGTTAAAGCAAATTCTATTGCACCACTAAATAAATACAATATTTATGAAAAGCCGGATATATATAATATTGATTATTCTTGTTTTAATATCAGTTTCTTGTAAAACAGATAAAATAAAAGACAGACCTAACATCATCCTCATCATGGCCGATGACATGGGATATGAATGTCTTAGCAGTTATGAAAGTGTTTCTTATAGCACTCCCGTTCTTGATTCACTGGCTGCACAGGGGATTCGCTTTTCCCATTGTGTATCACAACCATTATGTACCCCGTCTAGAGTTAAAATAATGACTGGTCTTTACAACTATCGTAACTATGATTTTTTTGGGCATTTGAACTCTAACCAGTACACTTTTGGTAATCTGATGAAAGATGCCGGATATATAACTTGTATTGCCGGGAAATGGCAATTAAATGGATTGGCATATAAAGATAGTATTCCAGACTGGAGTGACAATACAAGACCTAATAAATTTGGATTTGATGAATACTGTATGTGGCAATTGATAAAAGGAGTAAATGAAGGAGAAAGATACGCCAATCCATTAATTGAAAAGAACAGAAAAATTATCGAAAGGAATGAAGACGACTACGGGCCTGATATTTTTTCGAACTATATCCTGGATTTCATTGAGAGAAAAAAGGATGAGACTTTTTTTATTTACTATCCGATGGTATTGGTTCACAACCCATTTGTTCCGACACCTGATTCTGATGAATGGAGCAACAAAACAATGCGGTACAAAAATGACACAAGCTATTTTAAAGACATGGTAACCTATACCGATAAAATCGTGGGTAAAATAGTAAATAAACTAGAGGAATTGGATATAGATGAAAATACAATTATAATTTTTACAGGAGATAATGGTACCCATACTTCGATTTTTACACATACTACAAAAAGTATTATACAGGGTGGAAAAGGCAATACAATTGATGCCGGCATACATGTTCCTTTAATAGTTTATTGGCCCCAAAAGATAAAAAAAGGGTTTGTTTATAATGGATTAATTGAGTTCAGTGATTTTTTCCCCACATTTGCAGATATTGTTGAAAGAGAAGTAAAATCTGACGGAAAAAGTTTTTATCCCTTGCTGACTGGCACAAAATACGAACCAAGAAGAACAGCATTCGTCCATTATGACCCAAAATGGAGTAAACGCGTAAATCAATACAGAAATCAATTTGTCAGAACTGTTGATTATAAGCTTTATCAGGATGGGAGATTCTTCAATCTAACAAAAGATAAATTAGAAAAGACGCCATTAAATATGGATTCACTATTAGAGAATGAATTAGTAATTAAATCTACCTTGGAAAGCGAATTGAAAAAACATCCCATTTGGAATGATAACGAAAAATAAACTTGATAAATCATTTGGACCAGCGGGGACTTCTGCCGGAATATTTATGTTTATTGCCGGAATAGTAGTAACATTCTATTCATTTACTGGATTGATTTTGATTTTTATTGGAGCATTTGTTGGATTCACCTCGACAAGTACAATGATTGATAATGATAAAAAAAGGATTAAATTTTCGAATAACTTATTTGGATTTATAAAAACAGGTCAATGGATTGATATTAAACCAGAAATGAAGCTTGGATTAAAAAAATCAAATAGAGTATATAGAGCATATAGTAGAAGTAATCGTACTCTTGATATTGACAGTAAAGATATTAGACTAATATTATATGGAGCTGACAACAAACAGATTATGCCGATAAAAAAATTTGATTCACCTGATATTGCGAAAGTGGAACTTAAGAAATTAGGTAATCAATTGGGGTTAAGTTTGATTTGATTATTTTTAGGACAATAAATGGGATAAAATGCGGAGGAAACGATGCAATGCACTGCTCATCGATCAGGTAATGTCATAAGCCGAGATGTAGGCAGGTTTTTTATAGAAATTCATCCGTTCTTCTTCCGGAACATTAAAAAATTTTAACCTGACCGCACCCGGGACTGTCTTTTTGAGTTTCCCTAATAAACCCATCCTCCCGATCTTTTTAAGGTGGTGAAATATCATGCTGCCATTATCCAGCCAAGTCACACCAATATTCACCCCATACTTCGCACAAACTGATTCAAACAGGGGAATCAGAAATCTTTCATACCCTGGTTTATAATAAATACCTTCGAAAGCCGCAAAACTGAATTTACCGGGCTGAAACAACCTGGATAGCAGGGGTAATTTAGGAAGAATATTCATTAAAACCTTTCCTATGAAACCCGGCATTTCAAAAATCTCAAATTCCACGGGATTTGCCTGAACTCCAGCCACGATCTCATCCCCCTGGCGAAGAACAAAATACTGATCGTTATAGAACAGATTATCCGTAAAAAACATGGTATATTCTGAATACATCTCTTTCAGGGATTCAATTATTTTCTCCCGTTCTTCCGGCAATATCCGTCCTACATTCTTTTTCTCTTTTGGAAAAAACCTGCTGAAAATAACTAAATTTAATTCCCTTACTGTTTCATACCCTATCATACTACTGAAATCCATTGACCGATAGTTCTCCTTTTCAATAAAGGCATAGGAAATTGTTTTAATTTCCTTATCCATGGATTTGTCGTTCAAGTCGGGCATATTGTTGAAGAACCCAACGATCTTTTCTTTCAGGTTACTTTGCTTTAGCAGAAGATTACGTTTAGGAGACTCTTTCTTTTTTGAACGCGACTTAGACCGCATTGGAGCAAATATTGAAAAGTAACGAACGTAATAAGAACTATAGGTTATATTTGCGTTCTTAACCATACGATGAACCAGCCCGACGGTTCCCAATAACCTGTGTCCCTTCCGGAGTGTTAAAAAAAAGGGTTTTTCCAATTCGTCCAGCTTTTTAATAGAATCTTTCAGGCAGTACAGCATGCCACCCGGAGTCCCTAATATAGTATTGGATATATGTTTGCGTATGTCTTCACCCGGATCAGTTACCACCTCGTAGCTCAAATCGTAAAAATGAGCTTTGTTCTTATCTTGTTCCATAAAGTAAGTTTACCTAAAATTTATGAATTTTCTATAATAAATTTTTATAAATTTAGATAATCATTTTCCACCAAATACTTATAATCATGAACAAAACACATTCCAAAAAAAAGCAAGCATTAACCAATAACTGGAACAGGCGTGAATTCATCAGCGGATGTGCTGCATGTGCCGCCGGAATTACAATCCTGCCTTCCTTTGGTATTTCCGGACTTAGAGATCCTATACTTTTCGCTCCCGGAAACGACAAAAAAGCCCAAGTGAAACTTATTTTCGCACATCCTTCGCCTGAAGGGCCTATCTGGCCAAATATCGGATATGATTTTGAAGGACGTATCAGTGAAATAAAAAATACATTAAACCAAAAATGTCCTGGAATTGAATTTCATCCGGTAGTTGCAATGAACGGCTCAACAGAAAAAGCAAATGAAATACTGAATACCGGTCAGGAATTCGATGGATATATAGTTTACCTGGTAGGCTGTCTCTGGGGTGATCTAACGGAAACCATAGCTGCTTCAGGAAAACCCACAATAATCATTGATGATCTATTTGCAGGTTCCGGGGAATTCTTAACAAGTTATGCCAGTGTTAAGAAACAGGGTTATAAAGTCACCGGAGTCTCCTCCTCCAACTTTAATGATGTGGTTGAAGCCGTAAATTGTTTTGATTGCTTGAAAAAGCTAAAGAATTCAACCGTCCTGGTGGTTGGTAGCAAGGCAGATGATAAATTCCGGGAAGTATTTGGTACAAAGATGAAAGATATTTCATTCGAAGAAATGAATGAAGCCTATAAAAAGGTTAAACCTGAAATAGCTAAAAAGGTTGCCGGTAAGTGGATGAATGAAGCAGAAAAGGTTATTGAACCTTCTCGTGAAGAAATTGAAAAAGCAGCAACCATCTACCTGGCTATGAAAGATCTAATGCAACAATACAGTGCCCATGCCATTACTATTAACTGCCTGGGGGGGATTTATAGCGGTAGACTTGTTGAAGCATATCCCTGTTTAGGGTTTATGCAATTAGATAATGACGGGTATGTAGGAGCCTGTGAAGCCGACCAATATTCAACCCTGACAAAGTTAATAATGACATACCTCATCGGACGGCCAGGGTTTATTTCTGATCCGGTTATCGATACATCGAAGAACCGGATTATTTATGCCCATTGTATTGCTTCAACAAAGGTTTTTGGACCTGAAGGTCCTTCTAATCCATACCATATCAGGGATCATTCAGAAGACCGCAAAGGAGCTTGTAACCGTTCGATTATGCCTCTTGGAGAGATGACTACAACTATCAAATTTGATCCTCACAAAAAACAAGTAATCTTTCACCAGGGTAAGACAGTTGAAAATGTTGATGAAGATAAAGCCTGCCGGACTAAATTAGCCGTCGAAGTAAAGGGTGATATTAATAAACTGTTTAATTACTGGGATGAATGGGGATGGCACCGGGTTACATTTTTTGGCGATCATAAACAATCGGTATATCACATTGCTTCACTACTTGGATTTGAAGTGATTGAGGAAGCTTAAAGACTTCAAACTAAATGACAGATCCTCGTTTAATATGCGCTTTTCTTTTAATATTCAACCTTTTAGTTTCTAAAGGGCAAGAATTTAATGACCTGGAAGAGTGCCTTACATGGATCGGGAAGAACATTGAAAAACATACCGAGGTGTTAATCCGGTCTACTTATACCTCACAAAAATACGAATACAGAAAAGAAAACATTCGTTTTTTCAATTTAACACAAATCCAGGGATGCAATATAACATTAGAGCGATACGATTTTCATAAAGGGAATCATGCTGCAAAAGCTGTTTACCGGATATCATTAAATGAATTGGATCCGTACCGGTTAAGAATTGCAATTGAAAAATATAGCCGTAATCCATGTCTTGTTCTTTTACCAAAGTCCAGAGGAAATAAATTTACAGTACAAAAATTTGGGACGGAGAAAGATAAAAAACGATACACTTCAAAAAAAGACCAGATCATTATTGAATTTAACAAAGAATCGAATAAAGAGAATATACCTGTAAAGATGAAACAAGCATTTTGCTTTGCCATAAAATATTGTAATAGTCGTCCTTTGATATTGCAGAATGAGCTAAAATAAACTTATTGACTAAAATGTCAAAAATGAAATAAGAAAAATTATAATCCAAAAGGAATTTACAAAGGAACTGGAAAAAGAAGGAAAAATTTTGCTAAAACCTGTCCGACCATCCCGAAATGAAGAAAAATTGAAAATTTTTTATATCATTTCGAGGACCCTCGAAAAATTAGAAAATCATAGATTTACATTTTTCGGGACTGGCGGAAAACAAAATTCTACAGGATAATAGCATATTTAGCTTTTAAGTATTTGATATTTCATGGAAAATAAAGAAAAATTATTACGCAATATTTTAACAAATTACTGGAATGAAAATCCATTGTTGTTTGTTGTGATAACGGGTGCAATCATTCGGCTTCTGGCGGTCTTCTTTTCAAAAGGGTATGGAATGCATGATGATCATTTTTTGGTTATTGAAGCAGCTCAAAGTTGGGTTGATGATTTTGACTACAATAACTGGTTGCCAAAAAACAGGCCGGATAATATACCAACGGGTCATAGTTTTTTTTATGTAGGACTGCATTATCTGTTGTTTTCGGTTTTCCAATTCTTAAAAATTCACGATCCTCAATTTAAAATGCTAATTGTAAGGCTATTACACGCATTATATTCTCTTTCCATCATCTATTATGGATATAAAATAGCTTATAAAGTAGCCGGTCAAACAGTGGCACGTAATGTTGGAATATTCCTGGCATTATTATGGTTCTTTCCCAATATGAGTGTGCGTAATTTGGTTGAATTTGTTTGTATTCCACCTTTGTTGTGCTCTACCTGGATCCTCTTTAAAAATGAAAACAAAGTTTCATATATCCCCTTTCTGATTGCAGGGATTATTGCAGGAGTAGCCGTTTCAATTCGTTTTCAAAGTATAATCTTTGTCGGAGGGCTTACTCTGGTCGTTTTTATTAACAGGAAGTTCATCGGAACTTTCCTTTTCCTTTCAGGCGTATTTATCGCTGTTTTTCTTACCCAGGCTACCGATCTGTTTACCTGGGGCCGCCCTTTTGCTGAGTTTGCCGAATACATTCGATACAATATAAACCATGCCTACCAGTACCTTACCCAGAAATGGTATATGTACCTCTTATTTATTTCGGGCATGTTAATTCCTCCTATCAGTCTTTACCTGATTTTTGGTTTTATCAGAAACTGGAAAAAAAATTTAATACTTTTTTTACCGGCAACAATCTTCCTTGTTTTTCACTCAGCATTCCCCAACAAACAGGAAAGATTTATTCTGCCGGTAATTCCATTTATAATAATTCTGGGGTTGATTGGTTGGCAACAATTTTTAGATACATCAAATTTTTTAAGAAAAAAGCGTAAAATCCTGAAATCAACCTGGGTCTTTTTCTGGATAATAAACAGCATCTTACTAGTTCCTGTTTCAATTGCATACTCGAAAAAAAGCAGGGTTGAATCAATGATATATTTGTCGAAACAGGATGACTTCCGAAATTTTATTATTGAGAGCTCACACAAAAGCGACTATACCTTATTACCCTTATTTTATTTAAACAAATGGGTCAGCTATGCGTATGTGACAGGGAATAATCCATTAAGTAATATTGTAAAATATTATGATTCTTATAATAAACCGAACTACATTATCTTTTGGGAGGACATCGACCTGGAAAACAGAATGCAAGAATTCAGGAATAGCTTTCCGTCTATTCAATTTGAAGCTATGATACTACCGAGTTTTATTGACAGATTTATGCATCTCCTGAATCCCGGTCACCTGAAAATGGAAATTATTTACATTTACAAGATACCTGAGTAAACATAGTCCATCTATAAAGTCACAATAATTAAATGTATCGGAATTTACTCACTTCGTTCATGAGATCGCCCCGATAGCCATCGGGGCTAAGTTCAAAATTATCTACTGATATATAATGAGTTATGTTATTTACTTAATTTTTTTTCGTATTAAAGGCTAAGGCTAAGGCTGAGGCTAAGGAATTTGACTGCACATCATAGCCTTATGCTTAAG
>DAOVQI010000329.1 GCA_030628785.1 Bacteroidota bacterium | reverse complement strand
GACAGGATACCCATTATTGTGGATGAAGTAACAACGCTGTGCGGTCCGGCAGAATTAATCGATGTTATTGTGACAGAGAGAGGAATTGCCATAAATCCCAGGCGGACCGACCTGATAGAGAAAGTGAAAGGATCTGATTTGCCGGTTAAATCGATTAAAGAGTTAAAAGAGGAAGCTGATAAAATATGTGGAAAACCTGAAAAAGCAAAATTTGACGATCAGATCATAGCGGTGGTTAAGTGGGTGGATGGGACTGTTCTGGATGTGGTAAGAAAAGTGAAAGATTAATAAAACAAGGCTGTCCAATATTAGTCAGGGTTTGACTTGGAATCAGGCCCCAGCGAAATTGAGCTAAAGCTCAAGCGATTTTATCACCATTTACCCGGTGAAATCCGGCAAAGCCGGAATGCCTTTTGGCATTATTTCACGGGTGTTTCACAGGGCAGGCCCTGACTATTTTCATCTTAAAAAGCAATCTTCTCGTCTATCTCACCATCCTCCAGATGGTCCTTGTCGGATTTTGGAGTATAAAAGATCCTGATCCTTGCCGTATCCCTTAAGAAATTAATCCTTCCGATTTCAATTCGGTATATATCCAAGCCGGTTCGATTTTCAAGATCTTCAATAAGTTTATCCCGGTTCTCGGGCTTTACCAATTCTATTTTTTCATACACGACGTTTTTACTATTCTCTTTAGACAGCATCAAGTATTTTTCGCCTATCCATGCCACAAAGAGAACCATTGTATTAATAAACAATAGCTCAACATAACTGGTTAGCTGGGTAACCAGGGCATTAATCACTGAAATACCAATGACCATGAACAGATATGTCATTTCCTTGATTGGGATCTGACGGGTTCTGAACCTTAGTATCCCAAACAGTGCAAACAATCCCAGAGCTACTCCTATACCTAATCTATCAACCTTGATTAATGAAAAGGATATCAGGAATACAATTGTACTCACTAAAATGAAAGTGAAAAAATAATCTTTTCTTCGGGATACAGGATAGTACAAGTATCTGACAAGTGCAAAAACGACTAATGTATTAAAAATAAACCTGAACAATAATTCCAAAAATTCCGATGTATTCATAAGTTCTATACCGAAAAAGCGGGCAGGTTCAACTACTTGGGCTAAAATTTCTGTAATCATGGCTCATTTTATTTAGGGTTAGTAATTTCCTTTTGAAACGATTGTATTTTAAATTTTTATCAAGCAGGATCATTCCAAGGCAATATTTGCTCATTCCTGTGGGTTTGATCCTTTCTTCATTCAGCAAGTTAATAAAATCAGAATAACCGGAAAACCTGCTGCGTTTAACTTCTGTAATAACAAGGAATGGAAGTTTATGAACTTTTGAGTCCTTTATAAACTGCAAATTCAGATCGATGGTAAGACGTTCATTCATCTTTTTCTGAACCAGTGTTAACCTTGAAAACTGGTTCCATAGCTTTGTTTCCAGGTTCTCAGAATTGTAAGGAGTATTGGTGTTTATGAATTGCTTTGATTTTTTTAATATATCCTCTTCGATTTTTCCCCTTTTTATCCTGATCTTATTAGTTCGGCCTTTGTTGTTTTTAAATTTAATTTCCAGGAACCTGGTGTCCGAATCGACATATTCCCTGAACCTGACCTTATAGCGGTTTAAATTTCTATTGTGATGCTCGATATACATCTGACTACCAGAGGTGTCGAGATATTTGGAACGATAACAAAATAACCTTTTATTGTTTATGGTCAATACTTTATAATAATCCGTAGCTTTTCTGAGCAGACCGGGTAGTTTATCGGCTGTAAAAATAAATTTAGTATCCATACGATCCATCAGTTTCACTTTGTCCATTTCATCAAGACTGATGGGTTCAAAGATCTCCAATATTTTTTCAATACTATCCAAAGTGATGAGGTATATTTGACTTAGTATTCTAACCGGACTTTTGGTACAAAGATAGCTTAAATCGTAGATTATAAATGACTGATTTGCGAGCAGGATAAAAACATAACCACATCGTTATGGATAAAAGGTATAGCCATGTTTAAATTCGTACGTTATTAAAGAATATTAATGTACAAAGACCCTCCCGCAGGGATGCCTCTTCGGCACAAACCCTAAGGGTCTTTGTACCAGAATTATTTTTCCGGAATATTTTGGATCACATCGATCAGAAGGTCCCAGAATTTTTCAGTAGTTGTAATATCCAGGCGTTCTTCAGGTGAATGAACCCCTCTGATGGTAGGTCCAAAGGAAATCATATCCAAGCCAGGATATTTTTCGAGAAACAATCCACATTCAAGACCTGCATGTATAGCCCTGACAATGGGCTTTTTGTAAAACAATTTCTTATAAGATCTTTCCGTAATACGAAGTATTTCCGAATTCGTATCGGGTTTCCAGCCGGGATATCCGTCTGAATGTTCAATTTTAGCACCTGCTAATGAAAAAACGCTTGCCACACGATCGGAAATATCTTTTTTTGCTGATTCAACCGAACTTCTCTGGCTGGTTATTACCATAATTTGCTCACCCCCAATTATTTTTATGGAAGCCAGATTGGTTGATGTTTCTACCAGTCCTTTTATCTCCTGACTCCAGGCAACGACACCGTGTGGACAGGCATACAAGGCATTTAATAATTTTCGCTGTGTGCCTTTCGACATAACATTAGTTGGAAGAGTAGTTTTTTCCAGTTTCAGGTTTAGTTCCGGCTCAGTAATAGTAAATTCATTTTTGATCTCTGCTGAAAATTCAGTAAAAAACTGTTCAAGATGATCCTGTTTTTTACGCTTTAAGGTAAATGTTGCAAAAGCTTCTCTTGGAATGGCATTCCTGAAATTACCACCATTAAAATCTTGAAGCATAATTTTATGCTTATGGGTTGCATTCCAGAGAAACCGGTTTAGGACCTTAACCGAATTGCCCAGTCCTTTATGAATTTCATCTCCTGAGTGACCCCCTTTAAGTCCGGTAAGACTGATAGTATAGGCTACAGATTTATCCGGGACTTTCCTTGTTTTATATTGAAGGGTTGCAACGGTATCGATTCCTCCTGCACATCCGATAAACAATTCACCCTCGTCTTCCGAATCAAGATTAATAAGTATTTTTCCTGAGAAAAAGCCGGGTTTAATATTTTTCGCACCGGTCATACCGGTCTCTTCATCTATGGTAAACAAACATTCAATTGGACCGTGGTTAATTTCTTTTGAAAACAGAATGGCAAGCTGGGCAGCTATACCAATGCCATCATCTGCACCCAGGGTTGTTCCTTTGGCTTTTACCCAATTACCATCAATGAATGGTTGGATCGGATCGTTTTCAAAATCAAACAACGTTTCGGCATTTTTATCACAAACCATATCCATATGGCTTTGTAAAACAATTGGTTTGAGGTTTTCATAACCTTTTGTTGCCGGCTTCCTGATCAGAACATTGCCGGTTTTGTCTCTTTTTGTTTCCAGTTGGTATTTCCTCCCAAAGTCAAGCAGGTATTGGATGATTTTATCTTCCCGTTTCGAGGCTCTTGGTATTTTGCAAATTTCAAGAAAAAACGACCAGACCGGTTGGGGTTTAAATGTTTTAAATGATTTCATTTGACTTTTAGTTTGTGACACTTCAGTTTTCAAAAGTACAAAAAACAATAAATGATCTTTGATGAACAAATCAGTTATAAAGCATAAGGGTCATTAAGCATATCATCCTTTTTTATTTATATTTTTACGGCCTGTATAAAATATTAAGAACATAACTTTGTAAACTAATTGAAAAACAGTAGATATGAAAGTTCAAAGGTCAATCCCGATAGCTATCGGGACAAAATCCAAAATAAATCCCAACTTTAAAATTCAAAAAACTAAACATGGCAGAAAGGAAAAAACCCTATGATTAACAAGTCAACTGGTGGAAAAAGAAGTTAATCCTGCTTTTCAAAGCAATAGTTTTG
>DAOVQI010000286.1 GCA_030628785.1 Bacteroidota bacterium | reverse complement strand
GCATGCCTATTTTAACAGATCGAGCCCTTCTAATGCCGAAGCTCCTCCAGGTGTATGCATCAGGGCTTTCTGGAAGAGGACTTTTGCCTCTCTTGTTCTATTCAGTTTGTAATTTGTCCAGGCCAGCATTATAAGACCATCATAATCAAAAGGATATATATTCACAACCTTTTCAAAATACCGGTATGCCTTATCATACTCTTCCCTTCCATAATAGATTAGCCCCAACCGGTGACTAGTTATAGTATTGTTAGGCGTTATTTCAAGTATCTTTTCATACTGTCTGATTACCTGATCCCAATTACCAAGCGCTGAAGCAGGGTAAGCGTATCCATACCTTGCCTCAATGGACATAGGCATTTGTGATATTGCATTATTATAGTAGGCCAGGGATTCTGTAAATAATCCAGATTGATAGGTCAACCAGCCCAGCCGTAAATTTATTTCGTATGATTTTTCATCATAGACCTTTTTCAGTACATCAATTGCTTTCTGGTAATCACCTGAAGCTTCGTGTATATAACTTTCCTGAAAAGCATTAATGATTTCTGACACATTCTGTCCCTTCGAAAAAATCGTCGAATATCCAAAGAAAAGAATAACTAAAATTAATCTGAATGATTTTAAAAATTCCATTTTATACCTCCTGTTAAATTTTGCATTGAATAATTTATTGGATTAAAAAAATCTAAAGTTGTTGAAGTAGTTGAATTAAAATAACTTTCATTCTCCTGGTATTCATACCTTACATAAAATTCTAACCCCTTATCAATAATAGGAACGATCAGATTCATTGCCATTCTAGACTTTATACGGTTCATTTCATTATAAATAACCAAGCCTCCTTTATCAGTATAGTTCGTAATATCTCCAAAAGTACCATTCATCTCAATCCATAAAGGATTAAAAAGTTTGATCCCCACTACCTGATCAAAAATAAAGTGTTGACGGATCTGTTTGTTCTGATAAAATTCAGATTGATGCGAGATTTTTGAAACGGTATAAAGATTGAGATTTCCCAGGGGATAAAAAGCCAAAATAAGATCTTTCTGAAATTGATTTTGCTCGTTTAAATTCGAATAGGCAAGACCAGCTCCAAGATTAAAAAGCCCTGATTCCTTATTGACAGAAAAATAACCTACCCAATTGTTCATAGGATTGACATAGCTTAAAGTTGAAGATGGTCCACCTCCAAAACCAGATTGTGTATAATAAATATTTGGCCTGAGGTTTATGTAATGTAAAGTATAATTGATTGACAGTCCTTGTCCGATCAGGTTGGAACCTGAAAAATAAAATTGATGTTGGCTGAATTTGTCATTGGGATAAAGGAAAGCCTCATTCGCATACTGACTATAATGAAACTTTGATTTTGACAGGAAGCCATATCCGTAATAAAAAGTCAGGCGATTAGAAATCTGATGCTCAATATTAAAATTAAACAGGTTGAAATTTTTAGTGATGTTTTGCCAGCCATCCAAAGAAGCATCAACACCGGGTGAATAACTATCTGCTGATACAGGATCCATATTCCAGGTATAGGAATTAAAAACAGACAATCCACTGATTCCTTGTTTTGTTTCAATCTTTAATTTGTTTATCAGAGATTTGGGAAATTTCGAAATCAGGTTTCCGGCATCGGATTTCCTGCCTGAGAATAAATAAGAAAAGTATAGATATTCCTGTGCAAAGAGATCATTTGAATTAAAATCAAGTGCTTTCTGAAAGTGTGGAATCGCCTGACGATACTTACCCTGTTCATAATAAGCTATTCCAAGTCGCATTCGTAAATAAAAATAGTCGATATTTTTTTTAATACCTGACTTAGCCAGTGGGATCAACCCTTTCCAGTCCTTTTTTTGATAAAGTTCATAGGTATTTTTATCAATTGATAAAAAATTAATGGATTCCTGTGCAATAGTTGTATGAAAAACAAGCAGTAATAATATATAAGTTAAACTCAATTTAAACATTTTGCTTTTATTTTCCTGTTTTTAAGAAAAATTTCAAATTCCTCGATACCGGATGTGTTTAATTGCAAACGAAATTCAATCTGGTTTTGATTCACGCCAAACAGGTATGTCTTGACCTTTGATTTTAGAACAACGGAAGAGGGCGAAAGAACATTATCTAAAAATTCATAGTGCACAAAATATTCAGGTTTCAGATAACCAAAGAAAGGTGCAATAAAATCGTGTAGAAACAGGCTTGATCTTTTAAACAATAAGTTAAGCGGATACTGATCCTTCAGCGACATATCCTGATAAAAACCCATTTGAATTTTAAAAGCACCAAGGAAGAAATAGTAAAGCAAAGAAGACCTGTTGCCTTCAAAATGTTTAAAATACAAAAGGTTTCCATCACTTTCAAAATAAGCAATACTTCCTGAATTTTCGCATTGAATAAAGGAATTATTGTAGACATCGGCGTTAACTTCCCAATTAACAATTTCTCTAATCCCGCTATCCTTAACCTCAAAAGAAAGTTTTTTACCCGGAATAAGGTGAAAGGCATTTTTTAGTACAGGATTTACTTCAATATTTGAAATTTTATCGTTTAATCGGGGGTTTTCGAACGATTTTAAAGAATAGTTTTTGCCATCAGCAAGTATATAATAACTAAACGGATAATCAATGGTTTTGGATCCTACATACGGAGTCTCCTGAAACTGGAAGTGAATATGTGGATAAGGTGACCTTCCGCTGTTTCCTGTTTTAGCGATAGCCTGACCTGACTGTACTTTGTCACCTTTATTAACTTTTATCGAATCCGGTTTTAAATGGCTCAGTTTTGAGAAAAGAAAATCGGTATGTTTGATCACTATAGTGTTACCCCAATTATGAACCATGTCTATATCCCCGATAATATTATCCTCAATACCATCAATTACCTCTTCAACAGTACCATCTGCAGGCGACAGAACATCCTTATTATAACAGTAATAATCTTCCAGATAATCCCCTTCTCCCTTAAATTGCTTCCCATTTTCATCACCCACAACAAAATCCCACGCATGTTTCCAGTCACCCTTATGGGTATGTTCCCCATTGTGTGCCTGGGAAACAAACCACGTTCCCCAGAATGGCAGTTTAAAGGGGATCTTTAATTTATGCCGGAACCGAATAATATCATTTTGAAATGAATAAAGATTTTTTTCCGGGGAATTCTGTTGTATATATACTTCGCTCAATGAAGTGTTACTCTTGATCCTGAATTTCAATACATAAAGAAATAATAAAACAACAATATTAAATGGAAGAGAATAAATGGGCAATTGAAAAGTAATGAAGATTGAATTTAAGCTAATGGTTAAAATGGCAACCAGTGGGATCAGTATAATGGTCCAGAAATAAGATACCCTCGATGGGATAATAAAAAACCCACCGATGGCAATTGAAGTGAGGATATAATTGAAACCAATATAGCTATAATTTACATCGGTCAGATTTGCTCCGATTATTTCATAAAACAAATATGCAGTATAGAAACCTATCAGTGAAAGGGAAAAACCTATTCTTGAATAATAGAGCAATCCCAGAGCTATAATGATGCCCGACAAAACATTAAACTGGAAGAGTATAGCTCCCAACGAGATAAAATAGGTTCGAATTGATCCGGGGATTGCCAGGTTGTTCCACCAATCATAAACCTGAACCAGGGTATTGCCACCAATGATGTACAGATCATTCAGTGTGAATATTCCTCTTTGACTAACTCCCAAAGCTTCAAATTGCCTGGTTGCAATACTTATCGTCCATAGACCAAGGAGAAAAGGAACGCTCAGGTATGGTAAGGCATATTTACCTATAATGCCTTCAAGGCTTACAGAAATAAAGAGAGTGAACACTGACGCCAGGATCAGGATAAAGAAAAAAGGCAATCCGGGTTCAAAATATACTCCAAGTCCTAAACCAACCAGTAAACTGTTGAATCCGTAGAAACCTTTTGAAATTTTATGTTTATCAAAACCAAATCCATACCCGACCGCAGTTGTAATGAATACAGCTAACAACCCGCCAATTCCGGCAACAAAATCAAAAAAGGTTACCAAAAGAATAACCAGGGCAAACACCTTATTAACCGAAAAAAATACCTGGGAGTAACTGTTAAGTATTCCGTGCAAAAATAACCGCGTATTTTCAGATATTTTCAATATACTTATGATTTATAGTTTAAATTCCTTTAAGTGATCCGGTGTATCCTCCATCTCTGCAAAGATCTGTAATGTTTCATTTTCTCTAATTATATGTGCCTTACCGGACGTGTCGATCATGACTATTTTGGGTCTGAACTTAATGAATTGCATCCATTGGGACATGTTGTAGGCACCAATTCTGCTGATAACCACATGATCTCCTCTTTTCAGTAAGGGAAATATCATATTCTCACGAAGCACATCGATATTCATACAAAGCGGACCATAAATAGCTGTTTCTTCCGTATGATGTGAGAAGGGTTGTGCAGGAGCTATCTGGTGCTCATACCAGAATGAGGTGAACAAAACGTTCACTCCAATATCTACGATGGTTGAGCGTCGGCCGTCTGCAAGTCGTTTATTGGCAATAACAGTGCCCAACAGATACCCGGCATCATCAATCAGCGCTCTTCCGGTTTCAAGAATCAAAATCGGGAGATTTTCGGGTTTGATCTGTGAATTAATCAGGCCTGAAGAAATTGCATCGGCATATTCATCAAACGACGGTGCTGT
>DAOVQI010000244.1 GCA_030628785.1 Bacteroidota bacterium | reverse complement strand
TCAGGAGGATTACCAAGGTCAAGAAAGGGGATCCCTGCAAAAGGATATAAAACCCGAAACAAGAAAAAGTTGTCAAATAAGTTTATTGTTGAAAGAAAAAAGAAATAAGAACATAGCTTCGCGAAGTAATTAAAAAAGCAATATTTGATTAATATTATAATAATTTTGGTTATTCGCATAGGCTAAGGCTAAGGCTGAGGCTAAGGAAGATAAAAGGTTTTAAGTTTTTAAGAAATTATTATTTGAAATGACATACAGGCAAAATAACATTACGGGAGATATTCCTTTTGTATTGGGGGGCCTATTTATTATGGTATACAGGAAAGTAAGGGATGTGGTAAAAGAAAATGTAGATAAAATATTGAAATGCTATACCCCCTTTTAGGATATCATATATATAAATGTAAAAAAAATATGTCTAAATGAAGGCTGAAAGGTTAATATGTGCAATTAAAAACCTTAGCCTTAGCCTCAGCCTTAGCCTTTAATACAAAATATTTATAAGAATGATATAACTTATTATAAGTCAACGAATAATTTTTAAATTCCGATACTTAGTACATAAATGATGTAATTTTAAAAAATAATAACCAATGAAATTTGTCATATCAAGCATTGAACTTTTAGCTCATTTACAAGCAATTAGCAGAGTAATCAGCACAAAAAACACTTTGCCTATATTGGACAATTTTTTGTTTCAGTTGGATGGCAATCAATTAGAGATTACGGCTTCCGATCTTGAATCTACACTAATTACCAAAATTACACTCGAGAATGCAACCGATAATGGCAGCATTGCTATTCCAGCTCGTTTGCTGACCGAAACGTTAAAAGAATTTCCAGAACAACCCTTAACTTTTGAGATTAACCTTGATACTTTTGGTGTTGTTATAAATTCTGAAAATGGAAAATTCAGTATCGTTGGACAAAAAGGCAGTGATTTCCCCCAGCTACCAACCATAAAGGACGATAAAAAGTTTGCTTTTAAAGTGCAATCAGAGGTATTGCTTTCAGGCATTACCAAGACCCTTTTTGCTACTGCTGATGATGAATTAAGGCCGGTTATGAACGGAATATTAATTGAGCTAGCGACTGAAAAGATGACTTATGTTGCTTCCGATGCTCATAAACTTGTTCGTTACCAAAGAACGGACGTAAAAGCAGATGCTGATTCGTTATTTATTTTACCCAGAAAGCCGGCTTCTCTGCTGAAAAATATTTTACCCAGGGAAGAGAACGAAGTGGTTGTTGAATTTGATGAAAAGAATGCCTTTTTTGTTCTCTCCGAGTACAAAATGGTTTGTCGTCTGGTGGAAGGGAATTACCCAAGTTATAACTCGGTCATTCCTACAAATAATCCGAATAAATTTACGATTGACCGTATCGAATTTTTAAATACATTAAAACGTGTATCTGTTTTTTCGAACCAGGCAAGCAATCTTGTAAAATTGCAATTAACCGGAAACCAGCTTACTGTTTCGGCCCAGGACATTGACTTTTCCATTTCAGCTTACGAAAGACTAAATTGTCAATACGAAGGAGAAGATATGGAGATAGGTTTTAAATCGACCTTTTTAATGGAAATTTTATCCAATCTCTCTACCAAGGACATCGTAATGGAACTATCCGATCCTACCCGTGCTGGTTTAATATTGCCCTCAGCACCAGAGAAAGAAGAGGAAGATGTTCTGATGCTCTTAATGCCTATGATGATTAGTACATAAAACACAATGTAAAGAATCCTTAAAAGAGTTTTTTTACGGTTATCCGGCAAATCTCTAAATTTTATTGTTATATTATAAGTATCACTAAATAAGTTTATTACAGTATGGAGCTTAATTTGAAAAATCCCATCGCTTTTTTTGATCTTGAAACTACTGGTATTAATATAGCCAGAGATAGAATTGTTGAAGTTTCGATTCTTAAAATCGATCCGGGGGGAAATGAAGATCATTTAACCTTACTGGTGAATCCAACCATCCCAATCGACCCCAAGGCTGTTGCCATTCATGGTATTACGGATGAAGATGTGGAACATGAACCAACCTTTGCCGAAATTGGTAAAAACCTGGTATATTTTCTTGAAGGATGTGACCTGGCAGGTTATAACATTAATAAGTTCGATATTCCCATATTGGCTGAGGAGTTTCAGAGAGCCAATATCGATTTTGATTTTAAGAAACGAAAATGCATTGATGTACAAACTATTTTCCATAAAATGGAACAAAGGACTTTAAGTGCAGCCTATAAGTTTTATTGCAATAAGGACCTGAAGGATGCCCATAGGGCCGAGGCAGATGCCCACGCCACTTATGAAATTCTGAAAGCCCAATTGGATCAATATTCTATACTCGAAAATGATGTTGAGGCTCTTTCGAAATTCACGACACAAACCCGGAATGTGGATTTTGCAGGTCGTATTGTATATAATGATGATGGGGTAGAGGTTTTTAATTTTGGCAAGCATAAAGGTATACCGGTTGAACAAATATTGAAAGAAGAACCAAGCTACTACAACTGGATAATGAATGGGGATTTTCCGCTCTATACAAAAAAGGCTCTGACGGAAATAAAGCTAAGAGCCCTGAAGAAATAATTGTGAGAGAAAAGCAATGAAAATTATTGCGATCGGCAGGAATTATATCGACCATGCTAAAGAACTAAACAATCCTGTTCCTGATACACCAGTCGTTTTCCTGAAACCGGATTCTTCCATAATAAAAAAGAATAAACCCTTTTTCCTTCCTCTGTTTTCGGAAGAGATCCACCATGAAGTAGAAATTGTTTTGAAGATCAACCGTTTGGGGAAAAATATTGCCTCAAAGTTTGCCTACCGTTATTTTAATGAAATAGGGATTGGAATCGATTTTACTGCCCGGGACCTTCAACGGAATTGCATGAATAAAGGTTTGCCGTGGGAAATTTCCAAAGCTTTTGATGGATCAGCTCCCCTCGGGAAGTTTGTTAGTGTAAGTAAATTCAGGGATGTTAATAATATCAGCTTCCGGCTTGAAATAAACGGTAAAGCTGTTCAGCAAGGAAATACAAAGGATATGATCTTTTCACCTGGTGAGATTATTGCTTATGTTTCAAAATTCTTCACCCTCAAAACAGGAGACCTTATATTTACAGGTACTCCGGCAGGAGTAGGACCTGTATATAAAAATGACCACCTGAAAGCCTACATCGAAGATGAATTACTGCTCGATTTTTTTGTGAAATAACACTGCAAGAGACTATTGTTCCGGGGATGAGTTGACAGTATTTCCAGATTAAATTGTTTAAAAAACTCTTTTACAAATAAATCTTCAGCATTTTTAATAAAATGTTTAGAAATCACCTCCGGAGATGATTTTCTCTCCAGCACGAATTGAATTATGAAATTAATTACTCCTAAAGGACCATATCGTATTGATGAGGAATTGGCTTTATCAGTTAGTTGCTTTTGTAATGTTTCATAAAAGGTTTTTATGGTCAGATAACGTGCTTCTTGTTTTTCAGAAAAAGATGTTAAAGAACCATAATTTTTTTGAAAGAAGTGATAACGATGGGTTATATTATCCAAAACCCTGTCCGGCAGTTCGTTTATGTTGATATTTCGCATAAGAAAAATTTCGGCATAACGGTATATTCCAATGATCCCGAAAGCGTCAAGGTCATCACTTACACTAAGGATGGAAAACAGGTTTTTCGGATCCTTGTGAAGATGGATGTTGTTCTTATATTCTTTATCGTCATGTTTTTCAATAGCTTCATAAACTTCATTAAGGCCTCTGATTTTTTTTTCCGGATTTATTTTAAAGAAGTTTTCACAAATATCCCTGCTGATCTTTCCATGTTCTTTATCCAGGTTTTTAGCCATTCCAACATCGTGGAAAAAAACAGCAATGAGGATCTTTTCGATGTCTGTTTCGGAAAAATGAATATCCTGTGTACCCAGCTCACTAATAAGTTCCCTGGCAATTAGCCATACCCGGTAATGGTGGGTTTCATCATGGGATGGAAGAAAAGAATCACTGAATGTATCACGACAAACCTTAAAGAGGGTTTTTAGCCATTTTTGCTCAACGTTGTATATTAGATCTTCCATTGTAGATCCGATTTTCAATCGGATGTCTTCACTCCGAATGCAATTCGGAGCTACTTTCGCTAAAAATAATTCCTAACGGATAATGAAAACATCATAATCCCCCAGGTATTTAAAGCCCAATTTTTTAAAGAGATGCATGGCTTTAACATTATCCTTGTGAACTTCTATTTATTTTTTAGTACATAAATTTGACCTGCCAAATCCCGTAGCACCTTTATTTTTTCTCCTTTTTCAATATATCCTGTTTCAGAAACTGCATCAAATATTTCGCCATCGATCTCAACCTTACCTGAGGGCCTGAGAATGGTTGTAGCTACTCCTGTCTTTCCTATCATTTTTTTCTGGATGATACTATCTACACCAACAAAACCCTTATCCGTCTCCTGCACGGTATGAAGAGCCAATCGAAAACTCCTGGTCTCAAAAAGTTTCTTGCTGATATATAATGAGAATATGAATGACAGGAGAGCAGAAACAACCACGATAAAAAGAGCTTTTATTAAAGCGGTAAACCCAGCCATACTGTCAAACTTAAAGACAATATTATCTATCATGCTGAGGGTTAAGCCTGCTATCATCAGGAGAATCCCGGCTACTCCGGCAACACCAAAACCGGGTATGGCAAATATCTCAACTCCAATCAGGATTAAACCCACGACAAACAGTACAAGTTCCCAATTTTCTGCCAGTCCTTCGAGGTACAGGGGAGCAAAATACAGTATGGCAGCCAAAAGCGCTGCTCCCAGGGGAAATCCAATACCAGGAGTTTGCAGTTCGAAATATATGCCACCGAGAATGACCATTATCAATATTCCATGCACGAATGGATTAACCAGGAATTGAATGATCGCCTCCAGAGGGGTCAAAACAAATTCTTTTATTTCGTAATCCTTAATTCCGGCGATTTTCAAAACTTCTTTAATCGATTCTGCCTCTCCTTCACAAAATCCGTATTTAATCGCTTCATTCGTTGTGAATGTTAAAACCTGGCCGGTATCTATAATGTCTTTTATATAGATTTTGGGATCTACCATAGCTTCGGCAATTTGCGGATCACGATGCCAGACCAGCAGGGTATCTGTTCCCTTTATTATGGTATCCTTCCCGTGTGCTTCGGCAGTGGCACGCATGGTTGACCGCATAAACGATTGGTATTTATCAGGAACAACTTCTCCTTTAGCATCGACTACCGTTGCAGCACCAATACTTGCGCCTTTTCTCATGTAAATGCTGTCGCAGGCAATTGAGATTAATGCTCCTGCAGAGGCAGCGTTATTGTCAATAAAAACAAAAACAGGGATTTGACTATTTAATATTCTTGTCCTGATGGAGTCGGCAGCGTCAAGTGTTCCTCCATAGGTATTCATGTGAATTATGATATAGTCTGCTCCCAATTTGTTTGCCTCGG
>DAOVQI010000179.1 GCA_030628785.1 Bacteroidota bacterium | reverse complement strand
TTTTAATATTTTCACGTTTATCGAATACATTTTTCAGTGCAACAGCTACCACATCCATATGGTTATTGGTATAGACTCTTCTGGGAATGGCAAGCCGTACCAACTCAAGGTCGGGATAACGGTTATGTCGTGTAACAGGATCACGATCAGCCATGATAGCTCCGATTTCAGCTGTCCGTATACCTGCTTCAATGTACAGCTCGATGGCTAATGTCTGAGCCGGAAATTCCTCCTTTGGTATATGCGGCAGGAACCGTTTTGCATCGACAAAAATAGCATGTCCTCCAAATGGCTCCTGTACAGAGATGTTGAATTCTTTTAGCCTTTGACCCAGATAAGCTACCTGCTTAATTCTTGATTCGAGGTATTCAAAATCAGTTCCTTCTTTCAATCCCTGAGCAAGGGCATTCATATCTCTTCCAGCCATTCCTCCATAGGTAATAAATCCTTCAAACATTATATTAAATGTAGAGGCTTTCCTGAATAATTCCACGTCTCTCAAGCCGATAAATCCTCCAATATTCACTATGGCATCTTTTTTACTGCTCATGGTCATGCCATCAGCATAGCTAAACATTTCCTTTGCTATTTCTTTTATAGTTTTTCTTTCGTACTGCTTTTCGCGGGTTTTAATAAAATATGCGTTTTCGGCAAATCTGGCGGAATCGTAAAATACTTTTATGCCATATTTTTTTGCCAGCTGATGAACATTCTGTAAATTTTCCATACTTACCGGTTGTCCCCCTGAGCTGTTACATGTTAGGGTAACAATGATAAGCGGAATTTTACTGGCCGGATTATCTTTAAGAACCTTTTCAAGCTTATCCAGATCAAGATTTCCTTTAAAAGGGTGATAAATGCAGGTATCAAAAGCTTCGTTTATGGTGCAATCGACGGCTGTGGCTTTACGGTATTCAATATGCCCTTTGGTAGTGTCAAAATGAGTATTTCCCGGAATGATGTCATCCTCAGTGATCAGCGTAGAAAATAATACGTTTTCTGCAGCACGACCCTGGTGTGTTGGCAAAAAGTAGTCAAACCCTGTAATTTCCTTTATGGTCTTTTTCAGAGCGTAGTATGATGAAGAACCTGCATAACTTTCGTCACCCTGCATAAGAGCCGACCACTGCTTATCACTCATGGCTCCGGAACCAGAATCGGTCAGCAAGTCAATAAATACCTGCTCGCTTTTAAGGTTGAATACGTTGAATTTTGCTTCTTTTATCCATTTTTCCCTGTCCTGCCTTGTACTTAGTTTAAGGATTTCGACCATTTTAATTTTGTATGGCTCAGCAAATGGTAAATTCATGGTATTGCGATTATCTTTGTTTAGTTACAAATAAAAATAAGAACGTAGCTTCGCAAAGTAATTAAAAAGGTTAATACTGTTCAAATGAAACTACTAAATTTGAATGATTGTGTAATAAGGCTGAGGCTGAGGCTAAGGCTAAGGAAAAAAAAATAAAGAAGAATTATGTTTTAAATTCAAAAAGTAAACACAAAGGTAAAGGAATAAGTTCAAAATGAAGACATAAAAACCTTAGCCTTAGCCTCAGCCTTAGCCTTTTATAAGATAAGTTTTATTATATACACATAACTTATTGTAAATCAATAAACAATTTTGAAATTCCGATACATTTAAAATATATCAAATAAAATCTTCGATCCTGAATCGAAGTAAAGCCGGTAAATTCTTATAAATGGGAAGATTAGGAATTGAGGGTATTTCGTGTCCGGAAAGATTCGAAAAAATAATCCGGGAAAAACGAAGTTTTAATTACAAAATTATTTGAAAAAGTGGTAGGTGTCTCTATTTTTGATATTCAAATAGAGAAATTTTACAAAAAAGGAATATCTTAATAGTATTTTCATTCAATTTGTTCTATATAACAAAGATAACTGATATAGCGTTAAAATATCATTATTTTATAACTTTTATTATGAAAAAGATTGTAATATTCTTGCTTTTACAGACTGGTTTTTTAAATCTTTTTGCACAGGAGGATACTGTAAAGGTTCAGCAGATGGATTCAATTGAAGTCAGCATAAGTCCTGATTCATTGAATATACCGGAGATCGATACCATTGAAACATATGAGGTTGATTCAATCCAATTCGCCCTGAATTATCTGAAGGATTTATATGAAAATGATAGTCTTTGGGAGGCCAAAGATGATCTTTTACGCAATGCCATCGGGAATTTAATAGCATATGTTGAGATTGATCCGATTGATTCGGTAATTTATTATTTAAAAAAGTATCCTTATTCAACATGGCAAGTACAGCCGGTACCAGTAAAGGAGAAAAAGGATACGACTTTTGTACCGGAGGAAATACTGCCTGAGATTCTTCCATTTGATAGCATTTTTTTAACACCGGATACCATTCAGGTCACTTATCCTGACACATCAGCTATATCTCCACAAGACACAACCCTCCTGCCCGAAGTGGATACATCAGGTGTTTTTCAGCCTGACTCAATTCCTTCTTTAGGGCTAAGTGTACCGGAAATAGACTCCATTCAGATAATTATTGCTGATTCAACCCGGCTTACCATTAATGACACGATCCGTTTGGCAGTTGGAGATTCAATCGTGTTACCTGTCAGGGATCTTTTTAGTATTGTAATAAGTGATTCGATCCGGTATGCTGTTGATTTGCTAATTGGCCATATTGAAAATGATTCGGCTCAAATTTGGCTAAAAAACCTGGCTAATGATTCAACGAATGTTTGGTTAAAGCGACGAGAAAGTAATTTTACCCGTTTTTGGCTTAAGAATGAACTGATGGATTCGATTGGTATTTGGATTGAAAATGATAACCGGTATTCCCTTAAGTTTATGCTTGATGATAATGTATATTTCAGAAAATTACGAAAACACCGGCAAATTGACGATTTTGTTTTACCAGAAAAAGAGGATAAAGCCCTGCGGAAAATGACCCCTATTTTCATAAAACCACAATACTGGAAAACAGGTGGCATCGGATCCATTAATCTGGCGCAAGGGGTTATCTCAAATTGGGTCAAAGGAGGAGAAAGTTCAATCTCAACCCTTACCGAGGTTAATATGTTTGCAAATTATTCCAGGGGCAATACAAAATGGGATAATAACGCCAGATTTAAATATGGATTGATTAAATCAGGGGAAAAAGGATTACGGAAAAATGAGGATATGTTTGAGATCAACTCCAAATTCGGACAAAAAGCTTTTGGCAATTTAGGAAAATATGCCATGGAAAAATACGGTGCAAAAGGGATAAAGCACTGGTATTACAGTTTCCTTGCTAGTTTTAAGAGCCAGATTGCCAGAGGATATAATTATCCAAATGATTCGGTTGCTGTATCAACTTTTTTGGCACCGGGATACCTTATCTTTGCTCTGGGTTTGGACTATAAACCCAATAAACAAACCTCACTTTTGATTTCTCCGTTAACCTCAAAATCCACTTTTGTAACCGATACCGCATTGATCGACCAAACAAAATACGGTATCGACAAGGTCCGGAAGGCAAAAAACGAAATGGGTGCATTTATAAAAGCGAGATTCAAGTATAACTTCAATGACGATATATCTATTGAAAACAAGCTGTCATTATTTACGAATTATGTGAAAAATCCACAGAACGTCGATATTGATTGGGAGGTTATTCTGAGAATGAAAATCACTTTTTATATGGATGCTGTTATCTCCACCCATATCATTTATGATGACGATGTAAAAGTGCCTGTATTTAATGATGAAGGAATAAAAATAGGTACCGGACCACGGCTTCAGTTTAAAGAGGTATTCAGTATTGGATTTTCATATAAATTATAATGTGTGTCACGGTTTTGAACCGTGGCACGCATCCTTGTTTTGAACCGTGGCACGCATTCTTGTTTTGAACCGTGGCACGCATTCTTTCACAATGCCTTTTTATAAATGCGAAATCGTTTATATATTTTACCTCCGGCTTTTATTACCTCACCATTCATTTTGTGATTATTTTCCAGGATAAGATGGCTTTCGATTTCAGTCATGCCATGTTGGATAGCTGACTCCAGCATTTTCACCCCCATCATAACATCGATCCCAAGACCCTGGTATTTTGGTTTGATAGCTCCAAGCAGAAGATTTAACCGTTTACTTTTTTTCATTGCCCTGAGGATCTTAAATATTCCGAAAGGGAATAATTTGCCTTTTGCTTTTTTAAGACCGGTGCTCAAGTCAGGGATGCCAACTACAAACCCAACAATTTCTTTTTCAATAAGGACCAATTTAATAAAATCCGGGTGGAGAATAGGAAGGTACCGTTTGGCAAGATCAACCATTTCTTTTTCATCAAGAGGAACAAAACCATATATTTCACTATAGGTTTCGTTCATAAGCTGAAGAACAGGTATAATATACGGTTTGATTTCCTTACGGCTGGAAAACTCAACGATTTTAAAGTCGGTCCTATGTGAAACGCGTTTGTATATTCTTTTATATATTTCGGGCATATCACCCGGAACATTTACAATATAATCGATCAGATCGACATTCTTGGTGTACCCTTCACCGGTGATCAATTTTACCATATATTCCCTGTTATAGGTGGTGGCGATTATTGCCATATGATCAAATCCTTCGATCAGGAAACCCTGGGGATCTTTGTCGGAAAAACCAAGAGGTCCGACTAAGTGATCCATCCCTCTGACTTTGGCCCAATTTTCAATATGGTTGATCAAAGCGTGGGCAACTTCCTGGTCATCATGGCAGTCAAAAAATTCGAATCTTCCATGCTTTTCCTGTTTAAGCTCATTGTACCTGTGATTGATTATACCCATGATACGGCCGGCCACTTTCCCATCCTTTAATGCCAGCAAGAGTGCTGTGTCACAATAAGAAAGCGATTTGTTCTTCTTAGGATTATAAAAATTCCATTCATCTGCATAAATGGGAGGGACCCAATTTTCGTCATTTACATGGATCTTTTCAGGAATATATATATATATCCTGAGATCTTTTTTGGTTTTGACTTCTGTAATTTCTACAGCCATATTTTGGTGATTTGGTTTAGATTACGGTAGGTAAGATTTTGTGATTTTAAAGCCAGATTCAGATAGTTTTATATTTAAAGGTAGTAAAATATAATTTCATTACAGCAAGTTTTTTTCATACTATGAAATAATCCCTAACTTTCTGCAGAAAATTCGAAAGTAGAGATTTATTATGACGAAACGCGAAATTATCAAAGCTGTGCTTGACAACCGTAAGCCGCCTTATGTACCATGGTCATTCTCGTTTACCCGGGAAGCACAGGCAAAACTGGTGGATTATTACAGTACAGAGGATTTAGAACCGATTCTGCATAATCACTTTCTGAATTTGGGAAATGATATCGGATTTTTCGAATATATGGGGAACGATCTTTACAAGGATGTCTTTGGCGTTGTTTGGGATCGCAGCGTTGATAAAGATATAGGCATAGTAGTTGAGACCGTTCTTCCGGAACCCACAATAGATGGCTACGAGTTTCCCGATCCTCTGGATAAACAGTTTTTCCAGGATATCCCGGAGAAGATCGGACGTTTCGGTGACCGGTTCCGGGTATATCAAATTGGATTTTCACTCTATGAGCGAGCATGGACAATGCGTGGTATGGAGAATCTGTTGATGGATTTTATAGAAAATCCCGGCTTTCTTCATGAACTTCTCAATGCCATTGCCGACTATAACATAGCACAGATTAAAAAAGCCCTGGAGTTTGATCTCGATGCGGTGTGTTTCGGAGATGACTGGGGACAGCAACGTGGATTGCAGATGGGGCCTGCCCTGTGGCACGAGTTTATCTACGGAGTACTCAAGCGAATGTACGATGTTGTCAGAAATGCTGGGAAGTATGTTTTTATTCATTCCTGTGGGGATGTGGATGAACTGTTTGATGATCTAATCGGGATTGGGGTGAACTGCTTCAATCCGTTTCAGCCGGAAGTTATGGATGTTGAAAATATTCTGCAGAAGTACAGGGGACGGCTTGCTTTTCATGGTGGTCTCTCGACCCAGTACACACTCCCATACGGAACAGTTGAAGATGTCCGGCAAGAAACAAGAAAGCTGATCGCTCTTGGCCAGAATGGTAGCTACATTTTATCTCCTGCTCATGCTGTTGAGGGTGATGTGCCTTTGGAAAACATGCTGGCATTTATTGATGAGGCGCTGAGCCAGGAAGTTTTTCTTTATAAATTTCGAAGTTTTCCTCATCGAAAACAGAAAAGATAACTTTTTCAATTTCGCTGTGTTCAGCCAAGTAAGATTTTACTTCATGAATAGCGATTTCTGCAGCTCTGATTTTTGGAAAAAAATAAACGCCTGTGCTGATATTTGGGAAGGCAATCGTCTTAATGTTATTTTCTGATGCCAGTTTCAGGCTGTTTTTATAACAACTGGCCAGCAGGGTTTCTTCATTATTTTTTCCACCTGCCCAAACTGGTCCGACGGTATGAATAACAAACTTTGCCCGGAGTTTATATCCTTTTGTAATTTTCGCTTCTCCTGTAAGGCAACCGCCAAGTGATTTGCATGCTGTAAGAAATTCATGTCCGGCTGCCCGGTGAATGGCACCATCAACACCACCACCACCCAGCAATGTAGTATTGGCAGCGTTTACAATAGCATCCACCTTTAACCTGGTAATATCACCTTTAATTAATTCTATCTTATCCATACACTATAAGAGCGTTTCTTAATTAATATGGCAATAAATAAACATTA
>DAOVQI010000053.1 GCA_030628785.1 Bacteroidota bacterium | reverse complement strand
TTCTGGAGATGGTATAAACATACCGGGGACAAGAAGTATCTTGAAGTTTGCAAAAAAACAGGTCTGTTTCTGGCATCTTTGCCAATTAAAACCGTTGAAGAGGACAAAATTTGTTTTTCATATACACCACTTTTCGTCAATATCATTCATAACCTAAATCTTTTTATTGCTGAATTTCTACTCAAAGTTGGTTTGGAAACCAATAATAAGGAGTGGATAGAACTGTCCCGCAAAGCCGTAAACTACACCATTTCCTGCCAGATGGAAAGCGGTGCATTTGACTATAATGGTCCGCCTGAGAAACCTGCAAATCTTATTGATAATTATCATACAGGCTTTGTCCTGCGGATGTTGTTCTCCATTTATAAGTTAACCGAGAGGAAGGATGTACTGGAAAGTCTGCGCAAAGGATATGGATTTTACACAGAAAAATTGTTCGAAAATTATCAGATTCCCAGGTTACGTCCCCATCGTAAATACAGAATTGATATTCATTCCTGTTCCGAGGGTATCCTTTGCTTTTCAACTTTGTCTGAAATATTCCCTGAAGCCCTTCAATATGCAGAAAGTATTGCAAAATGGACGATTGAGAATTTTCAGGATGAATCGGGATACTTTTATTATGGCATTTTGAAAAGTCGTTTTATCGGTATACCTTTCAAGTCAAAGATTGCTTATTTAAGGTGGGGGCAGGCATGGATGCTGCTGGCTCTAACAAATCTTTTACTGGTGAAAAGCAAAAATGCTGGATAATATACGATCGACGGTAAAAAATGCCCTGATCTACGGTTTGGGTAACATTTCGGCTAAACTGGTCGGTTTTGTCCTGATACCTCTTTATACCAAGAATTTTTCCACCGCAGAATACGGTATCCTGGGAGTGGTGGAAATAACTACCCAGATTTTTATTGTACTTTTCGGGATTAGTCTTTACTCGGCTTTTTTCAGATGGTACTGGGATAAAAACTATATTCGGAACCAAAAGTCAATCTTTTTTACGATACTGGTTTCTATTGGAATAGCTAGCCTCATGATGATCGCAGGGCTTTGGTTTGTCTCTGAAGACCTGGCCAATTTCCTGATCGAAGATGTGAAATACGCTTACCTGATACGACTGATGCTGATCACTGCCGGTCTTGAGGCACTTGCAGTTATTCCGGCTACACTTATGAGACTGCAGGAGAAATCTTTGCTTTATTCCGTTGCCAACCTGATCAAACTCGCCTTCAGTCTTACCTTGACTGTTTACTTCATCGCTTTTCTGGGCAAAAAAGTTGAAGGGATTTATGAGGCGCAGATCATCGGGAATATTGTCTATCTCCTATTCCTGTCACAATTCATAATAAAAAATATTACATTCAGATTTGATCTGTCCATCCTGAAAAAAATGCTTGTATTTAGTCTGCCGCTGGTAGCATCGGCACTTTCCGGATTAATACTGAATATCACAGACCGTTATACATTGAGATTCCTGACCAACATGTCTGAAGTGGGTATATATACACTGGGTTTCAAGGTGGCCAATATAATAAAGGTTTTTGTTGTTAATTCTGTTATGCTGGCCGTTTCACCCTTAATCTTCAAGATGATGGATGAGCCCAATAACAGGAGGTTCTATTCCAAGATATTGACATACACTACATATGTAGTATTGCCTGTGATTTTGGCGGTTTCAATTTTTGGAAAGGAGGCGATTAAAGTTTTATCCCAGAAAACCGATTACTGGAATGCCTATAAAATTATTCCGATACTCTCCTTTGCAATACTTTTTGGAATGATGAAAGATATCGCTATGACCGGCCTGCACCTGATGAAAAAAACTAAAACAATCGCTGCAGTAGTTTTTACAATGATGTCATTCAATGTGCTATTGTGCGTGGTACTTGTATATTTTTGGCAATCATACGGAGCTTCAATAGCAATCCTTATTACTCAAATATTATATTTCATAACAATATTAAGATTTGCCCAAAAACAATATCATATCCCATTTGAGATACGGAAGATCATCAAAATGATCATTACAATAGTCGCATTATGCCTGATCGCCAAATTATTTAATTCATTTCCTCTGTATCTCAGACTGATCACTAAAACTGTTTTGATAATATCCTTCCCGTTTATTTTATATTTCTGGAATTTTTATGAGGAAATTGAATTAGACAGGATAAAAGGTGCGTGGTACAAATGGAAGAATCCTCTGAATTGGAGGCAAAATATAAAAGGCCTGAAATTTTAATGGGAATTAACAGCCAATAATAGATTGGCAAGAGTAGCAGCCTGTTTTTTCCGGGAATACACTAAATGCCTTTTGGTTTTCAGGTCAAGGTTAGGATTTTTTAACCATTGTTGTATTAATTTATTTAGATAATATTCCATTTCAGTCTCCATATCGTAATCAAACACTTCACCAGCTTCACATTCTTTGACAACAGTAGCGGCATCACCATCAGTTGGTCCAATTAGTAATATTGGTTTCTGAGATGCCAGGTATTCAAATAATTTTCCTGTTAATATTCCACGGTTTTCTGTGACTTCCGGTATTACAAGTAACAGAATAGTACTGTGGTATAAGTATTCAATGGATTTAGCATGTTCGACATGATCAATATACTCAACAATTTCGTCAAGACCTTTTTCAGTAATTAATGATTTAGTGTAATCAGATACCTTCCCTATAAATCTCAGTTTAATATGGACGTCTGATTGGCCGGACATTTCCCTCAGGACTCTAAGTAAAGAATCAATGCGATAAATGCGGGATAAAGTACCTGTGTAGGTAATAATAAAATGTTTTTCAGATGGGACTGAATTGTGTAAAAAATCTTCTTCATCAAAGCCATTTGGAATAATTGTAAACTTATCAACTGCTAATTTATCTAATTTAGCCTTCAATCTTTCTTGTATGGAATCGCTAACCACAATAATCCTGTCAGCAATTTCTAAAACCATTTTCTCGTATTTACTATCAATCCGTTTTGCAATTTTTGTACGCAAAATATCTTTATAGTAATATATATCAGTCCAGGGATCCCTGAGATCAGCAATCCATTTAAGATGGAGTTTCTGTTTTAATTTTAATCCAATTAACTGGGTAGAATGCGGCGGGCTTGATGTAATTACCGTAGTGATATGATAATCATTAATTATTTCTTTCGCTTTTTTATAGGCATATTTGTTCCACCCTTTCCTGGGATCGGGAATAAAGAAGTTACCCCGGATGAATCTGGACACACTGGAAAATATTCCTGAAGTATTTTCATTCACGAACCCGGCAAAAGGTATTTTTTTCTCTGGTGATAATTTCTTATAGAGGTTATATATTTCAGTTGTTACGGTTTTATATACTTTTAAATTTACAGGAACTTCATTTTGAAGACTCAAGTCGATTTGGGGGAAGGATGCTTTTTCGGGATCTACAGTTAAAATTATAGGTTCCCAACCAAATTCAGGAAGATATTTTGCAAATTTCAACCATCGTTGTACTCCGGCACCTCCACTTGGTGGCCAGTAATAGGTTATGATCAGTACCCGTTTGAGGGACATAGTAATGAATTGGATTTTTGAATTAATCGATTTTTTCCAGAAGCTTTCGCATATTAACTTTCTCGCTAAGTATTTCTCTCAGTTTTTCAATCTTGACGCGGTCTTGTTTCATCGAATCCCTGTATCTGATGGTTACTGTATTATCATTCACAGTTTGATGATCAATGGTAATACAATAAGGAGTTCCAATGGCATCCTGACGCCTGTATCGCCTGCCGATTGAATCCTTCTCCTCATATTGACAATTGAAATCAAATTTTAATTCTTTTATGATTTTCCTGGCAATTTCAGGTAATCCATCCTTCCTTACCAGGGGCAATACAGCAAGTTTAACCGGCGCCAGGGCTGGGGGGATTTTCAAAACCACCCTGTCTTCCAGTTGTCCTTCTGCGTTCGGCGCTTTTTCTTCTGAATAACCGTTTGAAAGGATCATTAGAAACGTCCGGTCAAGACCTATGGATGTTTCCACCACAAATGGTACAAAGCTTTCTTTTGTTTCTGTATCAAAATACTGCAGTTTTTTACCAGAAAATTTCTGGTGTTGAGCCAAATCAAAGTCGGTACGGGAGTGAATTCCCTCAATTTCCTTGAATCCGATAGGGAAGTCAAATTCAATATCTACTGCAGCATTCGCGTAGTGTGCTAACTTGTCATGTTCGTGGAAACGTAATTTATTTTCGTCAATTCCAAAGGCCTTAAACCAGTTCATTCGTTTTTCTTTCCAGTATTCGTACCACTTTATTTCATCTCCCGGCCTTACAAAAAATTGCATTTCCATTTGTTCAAATTCCCTCATCCTGAAAATGAACTGCCGTGCTATAATTTCATTCCTGAAAACTTTTCCTGTCTGGGCTACACCAAAAGGTATTTTCATTCTGCCCGATTTCTGCACATTCAGAAAGTTTACAAATATTCCCTGGGCGGTTTCAGGTCGAAGGTAAATGGAATTAGCTTCTTCGCTAACTGATCCGAATTTTGTTTCAAACATCAGGTTAAACTTACGAACATCAGTCCAGTTTCTCGAACCGGATACAGGATCAGCAATTTCACAATCCAAAATAATTTGGCGGATCTCTTTCAAATCATCAGTTTCCAATGCTGCTACATACCGTTGTTGAATTGTATTAAATTTTGCCTGGTTTTGTTTAACCTGTGGATTGGTTTCCCGGAACTGCTTTTCGTTAAAAACATCTCCAAATCTTTTTGAGGCTTTTATTATTTCCTTGTTGATTTTTGCTTCAATTTTCTGAAGGTATTCCTCAATCAGGATATCTGCCCTGTATCTTTTCTTGGAGTCTTTATTGTCGATTAACGGATCATTAAAGGCGTCCACATGGCCGGAAGCTTCCCAAATTTTCGGGTGCATAAATATTGCTGAATCAAGACCGACAATGTTTTCATGGAGTAAAACCATCGAATCCCACCAATAGTTCTTAATATTATTTTTTAATTCAACACCATATTGACCATAATCATACACTGCACCCAATCCATCATAAATTTCACTTGATGGAAAAATATATCCATATTCCTTCGAGTGGGCAATTAACTTTTTAAAAACATCTTCCTGAGCCATAAAGCCGGTAATTAAGTATTTTGGAATAATTCGACAAAAGTAAATTAAAATCTTTGGTTTTCATAATAGACGCAAAAAATGCAATTAATTGGCTAATACTAAAAGAAATAGATTGGTGGAATTTAAGAGAAAATGTAGTATCTTGGCACTATGAAATTAGAAGAAATTAAAGCTATTGTAATTCCTATTCTCAAGAAACACAATATCACAAAAGCCGGTATTTTTGGCTCGTATGCTAATGGTTCAGCAACAGCTCAAAGTGATATCGATCTGCTCGTAGAACTTGGCGAAAAAATTAGTCTATTAGATTTTGTTGGCATTAAATTTGAGCTTGAAGATGCCTTGGGTCAGCATGTCGATTTGGTTGAATATGAATCCATTAAGCCACTTTTAAAAGATGATATTATGAATAGCCAAGTCATTATTTTATGAAAAAGAAGAGAAATTTATCTGTCTTCATAGAGGATATTTGGGAGAGCATTGAAAAGATTGAAGAGTATACATGCACCCTTTCCGAAAGGGAATTTGAATTAAATTCAGAAAAACAAGACGCTGTTATTAGAAGGCTTGAAATAATAGGTGAAGCTGTTAAAAATATTCCCAAAGAGTTTAGAGACCAATTTCCCGAAATACCCTGGAGACAAATGGCAGGAATGAGGGATATTGTAATACACGAATATTTCGGGGTATCTATTGGATTGATTTGGCGGGTTGCGACAAGGGATATTCAAGACATTAAAGAAGAGCTTAAACGAATAAGGAAGAAAAATACTTAAGAAATGTATTGTAATATTTAATTTAACTTAAAGTATTGGTAAAAAGATAAATTAGGCAACTGCAAATTTCCTGTTTTTTTCCTCTTAATTTAACCAAGGTTAAAAATTATAGATTTAGTCACAATTTTTATCTTTTGTCCTGTAGTAAATTCCTCATACTTTTATGAAAAGGAAAGTTGATTTTTTGGTTATCGGTTCTGGTATTGCCGGATTAAGCTTTGCTTTGAAAGCGGCAAATTACGGTAAGGTATGTGTAATTTCAAAGAATAGTCTTGAGGAAACCAATACCAGGTATGCCCAGGGAGGGATTGCTGCTGTTACCTATTCTCCTGATTCTTATGAGAAGCACGTACGTGATACTATAATATGCGGGGACGGGTTTTGTGATAAAAATGTTGTTGAAATGGTTGTCAGGGAAGCTCCCTTACGGATAAATGAACTAATTGATTGGGGTGTGGAATTTGATAAAAAACCGGACGGACAATATGATTTGGCACGGGAAGGAGGGCATACAGAACAACGGATATTGCATCATAAGGATAATACCGGTTTGATTATTCAGGAATCCATCAGTAAGCAGGTAAGATCGCATCCAAATATTGAATGTTTGGAACATTATTTTGCCATCGATCTGTTAACACAGCATCATTTCGGATGGATTACAAAAAGACTGAATATGGATATCGAATGTTACGGAGTTTATGCATTTAATCTAAAAACTAATGTTGTTGACACAATCCTGGCTAAGGTTACCGTAGTTGCAACAGGTGGTACAGGTAATCTATACCATACAACTACTAACCCTTTAATTGCCACCGGTGATGGAATTGCAATGGTTTACAGGGCTAAGGGAATTATTGAGAATATGCAATTTGTACAATTCCATCCAACATCGCTTTATCATCCGGGTGAACGACCCTCTTTTTTGATCACAGAAGCATTGCGTGGATATGGAGCTCTTTTGAAAACTGTGGATGGGGAAAAATTTATGAATCGTTATGATAGCAGAGGCTCTTTAGCACCAAGGGATATCGTGGCAAGGGCAATTGATAATGAGATAAAAATAAGAGGAGATGATTATGTGTATTTGGATTGCACTCATTTGGATCCTGTTGAATTAAAGAATCATTTTCCAAACATCGCAAAAAAATGTTTGGAAACCGGCATTGATATATCCAGGGATTTAATACCTGTGGTTCCCGCAGCTCATTATTTATGTGGAGGTATAAAAGTGGATAAGAATGGCCGCAGCAGCATAAATAACCTTTATGCGATTGGAGAAGCTGCTTCAACAGGACTACATGGTGCGAACAGGCTGGCATCAAACTCCCTGATGGAAGCGGTTGTGTTTGCTGACCGGGCAGTAAAGAATGCTATAGAAGTTATGAAGAACCGGGAATTCAATGAAAAAATCCCCGAGTGGGATTATGAAGGTACCAAACAGACGGAAGAAATGATATTGATTACCCAGAATTACAAGGAAATGCAGCAACTCATGAGTGTTTATGTAGGAATTGTCAGATCGGATCTTCGTTTACAGAGAGCTCTATCAAGGTTGGAGATTATTTCCAGGGAGACGGAAACATTGTATAAAAAGTCAACTTTGTCGCGTAAGCTTTGTGAATTAAGAAATTTAATCAATGTTGGATACCTCACCATAAAAATGGCCCAAAATCTTCACGAAAGCAGGGGGCTTCACTATACCATCGATTATCCCCAAAAAAGAAAAGTATCGGAGTTTTAATACTCGTCAGACCACTACTGCTGCCGGGCGATTAGTTTAGATTTGAAACATTGCAATTATATTATGGTTTATGTAAAAAATTAATGCATTTTAGTGGTCAGACGAGTAGGTTATAAATTCTTGATTATTCCTGACTGGAATACTTATCGGTTATTTCTTCCAATATAAGGAGAATTTCATGGTGATTGAGGGATGTAAGTAATTGTAAGCGGATTTCCTTAAAATGAGGCAGGGTCTTGAAATATTTCGACAGATGTCTTCTCATTTCGTATATTCCCCGTGGTTCTCCTTTCCAATCAATTGATTTTTTTAAATGGATTTTAGCCAATTCAACTTTTTCCAGGATGGTTAGGGGTTTCATTTTTTCACCATATTTAAGATAATGTTTTATTTCTCTAAAAATCCATGGTTTGCCAACGGTAGCGCGTCCGATCATAATACCATCAACTCCATAGCGTTCAAACATGACCTTTGCTATCTCAGGTCCGGTAATGTCACCATTTCCGAAAACGGGTATTTTCATTCTGGGATTATTCTTTACCTCCCCAATTAGTTTCCAATCAGCATTCCCTTTATACATTTGTTTTCCTGTCCTGCCATGTATGGTAATTGCTTGGATTCCAGCATCCTGCAAGCGTTCAGCAATCTCTACAATGTGTAAGGATTGTTCATCCCACCCCAACCGGGTCTTAATAGTAACCGGAAGCTTTACTGCATTTACGATTGCTGAGGTCATTTTAACCATAAGGGATACATCCTTTAGCATGCCTGCCCCAGCACCCCTTTTGGCAATTTTTTTTACCGGGCATCCAAAATTAATGTCGATAAAATCGGGACTGACTTTTTCTGCCCTTTTCGCAGCTTCTACCATAGAATCAATAAGGTGACCATACAGTTGAATTCCAATAGGACGTTCGTTATGGAATATTCTTAATTTATTTACACTTTTAGTGGCATTACGGATCAGTCCGTCGGATGAGATAAATTCAGTAAACAGCAGGTCAGCGCCATATTGTTTACAGATGGATCGAAAGGATGGATCTGTGATGTCCTCCATCGGGGCAAGAAGAAGTGAAAAATCACCTAATTCGATGTTACCAAACTTTACCAAAGCAGGAAATATTGTTTACATTTGAGGACAAAATTATTAAAATCTTAAACATGAACCCGGGGAATTTTGCCAATGCATCCCATTTTACCAAACTTCTTTTTTCTGCATTTATCATCTTGGTCTCATTTTTATTCTTTTTATTTATCGGCACTCTTTTGCTAATACCCCTGTTTAATGTCGATCCGTTGCAAATATCTGACGCATTAACCAATTTCGACGACCCCCGGAATATCCGGATACTTAAATATTTGCAGATACTTCAATCTTTTGGAATATTCGTAATACCATCCTTTATTTTAGCCTTTTTATTTAGTGCCAATATTTTTCAATATCTCCATCTGAACCAGAAACCAATCACCCTTTCGATATTTGGTGTTATTCTGATAACAATTTCAGCTCTTCCATTAATAAATTTTGTTGCCTATTGGAATTCCCAAATTAGTTTACCGGATTCTTTCGCGTCAATCGAAAACTGGATGAAAGAAAAAGAGGAGACAGCTAAAACCATTACAGATATTTTTCTCAGTGTTGATTCCGTTCAGGGGTATTTGTTAAATTTATTCATGATAGCCATTCTGGCTGGTATAGGGGAGGAACTGCTCTTCAGGGGGATATTTCAAAAACTGTTTATCGACTGGACAAAAAATCACCATATCGGTATTATTATCACTTCAATCCTGTTTAGTGCTGTGCATTTTCAGTTTTATGGTTTTATCCCACGGCTAATGATAGGGCTGTTCTTTGGATATCTTTATGTGTGGAGTCGAACGCTTTGGTTACCGATTATTGCTCATACAGTAAACAATGGTATAGCCGTTTCAGCATATTATTTTTATGGGAAGGACTTTGTTGAAAAAGACATTGATAAAATTGGAATGGAGCAAGGAGGGATCTTTATAGTGATTTCAAGTACGATGCTCGTTGCTTTATTAACATTAATGGTTTATCGTACAGAAAAATACACTCAACAGCAATTTTTGTAAAACAATTTTTGATTAACCGGCTTAACCAATTTCTTTTTGATTTGTTTCGAAACGGCTAATTTTGGTTATTTCATTTTTCCTGAATATATATACTATCCCATACTGTTTGGCTTTTTCTCTCTTTAAATCATCAGGAAGATCTTTATACGTTTTTTCAACTTCATTCCAAATACTTAAAATAATATCATCGGCTTTTGACCGGAATGAAGCAAGTTTTTCCAGGTTATAATGATTTCGTTTTTGGAGGTTTTTTTGAAATTTGTAGGTGTCAAGGAATTGTTCATACCTGACTTTAACTACCGCAACCGTAGGATTGGTAATTGGAGATAGTCCCTTACGTAACCGGGTGGTTTCACCATCAATCAATTTTTGTCCCCAGGTTAAGATTTCTGTTTCGGTGTTAAGGGGAGGGACATTTTTCCCGTAGCTTCTAAGGCCATAATACGATCGGGTATTCTCGGGTAACTCGGCACGTAAAATGGCCATGTTTAATATCTGAATAAAATGTGAAATATATAATTTGGCTTTCCGTAAAGTTTCTTGATAATCCTTGTTTTTTTCAACCTGGAAGGTATATGCTTGTTTTTGCAGAAGCATGGCTTGTTCAAAGGCCGGCAGGAATGATAGAACTTTTTGAAGAGTTTGTTGACTAAATGCTAATTTAAACGGTGGTAATTCCTTCCCTTTTTCCAGAGCATTTTTCAATGCCTTAAATCGGGCGTTATCAGTGTTGGGCAATCTCCTGTAAGGCATATTGTTAATAAATCTGTTGATTACGTGTTGAAATCTCAGGGCTGGAATGCGAAGATATGAATTTTTTTTAAACATGCAAGCCTATTCGCATGGATAAAATAATTTTAATCATGACTTAGTGTAAAACTCTGAATATTCAGGATTTAAGGGGTATTTTAATAGTGGTATTTTTAATTATTTCGAAAATTGGATGTGAAAAATTCTTTTGATAATTGAAAAATTGATATAAATTTAAAACTCAATTGAAACGGTTATATCAGAAGGTTATTAAGGGGGTTATAGTAATGGTTAGTTAGGATCTGTCTCTAAATACCAAATAACAATCTTCAAATTCCAACCGAACGAAGTGAGCTCATGAACACCTTTAAAAATTAATTATTATGTGAATAAATAAATCTTAAATATCAATAGCCCCGTCCTTTAGGGCGGGGAACAAAGTTAGCCCATTTATCTCCCCTCAAAATTTGGGGAATTTTATTTTAAAGTTTATTAAATTCCCCAAATTTTGAGGGATGGGAGTTGGTCTCTTTTCAAACCCCGCCTTAAAAGGCGGGGCTATTGATAAATTAATAACCTAAAAATGTTTAAATATGTTTGAAGCAAAAGTTTATTCTGAACGAAGAAGAAAGTTAAAAAACCAGGTTGGAACCGGACTGATTTTAATCCCGGGAAATACGGAAGCGGCAATGAATTATCCGGCAAACACCTATCATTTCAGACAGGATAGTGATTTTCTCTATTTTTTCGGGTTGGATCATCCTGATCTGGCCGGTGTGATGGATGTTGATGCTGACCGGGATTACATTTTCGGAAATGATGTCGATATGGATGATATCATTTGGATGGGGCCGCAACCCGCATTAAAAGACAGAGCTCTTAGGGTTGGTGTTACACAAACCGCTCCTTATGATAAGCTGGATGAAAAAATCAGGGATGCTGTTTCGAAAGGCAGAAAAATACATATTTTACCTCCTTACCGTGGGAAAAATATTTTGAAGCTTAGCTCCCTGCTTGGTAAGAATTATGTTGAAATAAAAGAAATGGTTTCGGAGAAGCTAATCAGAGCTACAGTTAAGTTACGTTCTGTTAAGGAGGATGTGGAAATAAAGGAAATAGAACAAGCTATGGATGTTGCTTATAAAATGCATACTACTGCGATGAAAATGGCAAAGCCCGGAATTATTGAAAATGAAATTGCCGGGACGATTGAAGGCATTGCGTTGGCTGAGGGAAATGGTGTATCTTTTCCGATAATTTTAACTATTAATGGACAGACCTTGCACAATCATTATCATGGGAATACGTTAAGTGTTGGAAGAATGATGGTTACAGATGCCGGTGCAGAATCTGCATTGCATTACGCAAGTGACATTACACGTACAGTCCCGGTCGGGGGGAAATTTAATCAG
>DAOVQI010000050.1 GCA_030628785.1 Bacteroidota bacterium | reverse complement strand
TGGCGGAGAGTAATGATGAAGTATGAATTTCGAATTTAGAACGTTTTGCGCAGCAAAACCTCACGCCTGTCCCGTTTTTTCGGGGAGTGGCATGTGTGTTAGATTGTGGGAACAAGTAACCATTCTGTGAGCAAAGTGAACAGAATGTCTCACGAGCAGGATTGAGCGAACGATTGGCTCGAACGAAGTAAGAGCCAATCTTCATGAGCTGGTTCCATGACCTGGATTGTGGGAGCGAATAACGATTGCGGGAGCGAGTAATTTTGGATCATGAATTTTATGTTTGTAACCAAGAACATGGTTAGTGAAACTCCAAAGTATACAAAATGCTTTCCACCTGGCGTAAAAATTCGCGCTTTTTATCACGTGGTGCATATACAAATCCTTCCACCGTAACCACCCTGTTCTGCTTTTCATCAACAGTAGATAAACTCACAAAGGGCCCACCCATAAAGCCGTTTTCCAGTTTCCACAGGCCTCTTAATTCGGCAAAATAACGATCTTTATACGTGAATTCTTTAAATTCAACCGGAACAAGGTCTTCGGTAGCCATATACGTGCCAGATACCGGACCAGGCACATATTTCTTTAAATATTGGTTTCTTTTTCCTACCAGATAATCAGGCGTAAAGGTATTGGTATCGGTATACTGATAATAATAAATTAAAATACTCTGGGTTGTTAAGGGAGCTTCAAGTGCAATCCAAACAAAATTATCAACATTTAAATCTATCGTATATCCCTTTGGAATGTAAAGAGTTAAATTGTGTTTCTCTTTCAGCGTTGTAACAATTTCCTGAACCTGAGATTTCTTATAATTACCAGCAATTCTATTACGCTCTGATTGGTTTATCCTCTTAATAATTTCATTTCCACTCTGCCTGAGCAATGCAACACAGGCGGAATCATTTGGTGCCTGAACATTTATTATGATTTGCGGAGTGGCAAACATATTCCGCTGAATAACAATCTTTGGTTCACTATACTGAGAACCAATTCTGGTGAAAATTATGTTCCTGTGCGACTGGAAAATTTTTGAGAATTGTGCAGGTGGCACATGGATTAAATCAAAAATAGGCTCCGACTGAGGTAATGCGGTATGATACTGTGATAAAAGGTTCCTGAACTCAGCCCCAACTTCATGCTCCCAGCGGTATTTTTCTAATATAAGTAATACTTCACCAGCGCTTCCGGTAATTTTGGGCAGAATTGAATGCTCATCGGGTTTGCACGAAAAGTTAATGAAAATGAAGCAAAGTAACACCGGTAAATTAAGCCATGGCAGTCTGATCATCTTATTCAGTTTCAATTTCTTTGTGCCCTTCTCCAGCCTGAGTTTTATCATCGTCTTTGGTAGCCTTCTTAAATTCTTTCAGACCCTGTCCTAACCCTTTCATTAATTCCGGTATTTTCCGTCCTCCAAATAACAATACCACTACCAGTAAAATAATGATAATCTCCGTTGGTCCCAGAAATCCGGCAAGGATAAATAAATTCATTTTTTTATGTTTTAAGTTTATTGTAATTACAAATTTAGAAATAAAAAAACAATGACTAAAATATAAAATTGAAAATGACTAAAATATTAAATTCCCATTTACTTCTTGCCCGATTTACCTCATCATAATTGGCACCTAAACTTGTTTGTTTATTCACAAAATAATTATTTTTTAAAGATGTTCATGAGCTCACTTCGTTCAGTTGTCATTTGGATTGTTACAAGTGTTTGATCATTTTGTCAGTAACCGGATAATATCATTCCCATTAGCAAAAATGAGCAAAGCCAGTAATAGGATCATTCCGGTCATCTGGGCATATTCAAGGAACTTATCACTGGGTTTCCGTCCGGAAACAACCTCGTAAAGCAGGAACATAACATGTCCGCCATCCAAAGCAGGAATGGGTAATATATTCATAATCGCCAGGATAATAGACAGAAACGCTGTTAAATTCCAGAACGCATGCCAATCCCATTCCCCGGGGAAAATGCTTCCAATGGTTATAAATCCCCCCAATGATTCATATGCTTTTGTTTTGGGAGAAAAAATCAGTTTAAACTGTTTAAGATAATCTTTAAGTGTCTTTACTCCCTTCTTAATTCCTGCAGGAATGGATTCCAGCAACCCGTAATTAATTTGTCGCAATTCAAAAATACCGCTTAAATCCCGGATTACTCCGATCAGCCCTTCAGTTGTAACCCTGAGGGGGAAATCCAGTAATTCATCCCCGCGTTTTATGTTTACTGTTACTTCTTTATCGGATAACTTAGCCAATTTTTTCCTGTACTCATCATGATACTCAAAACGAATAGAATCAAACCCAAGGATTTCGTCACCTACCTTCAGACCGGCTTCTTTAGCCGGAGAATTTTTTATGAAACTTGTTACGAACAGTGGGGAAAAGGGCATTCTTGGTTCAATGCTCATCCCTTTGCTCTTTACCAAAGCGGGAATAACTTCTTCCGGTATCTCCACTTCCAATAACTTACCATCCCTTTCAATCTGAATGGTTTTCCGGTTATTCAATAAAATATCCGGAATAATATGATAAAAATTATCAATCTTCTGGTGATCAACTGAGATTATTTTATCCCCATTCTGAAGCCCCAATTCTATACCCACCGAATCAACCAGAATTCCGTATTTGACATTTTCAGTTGGCAGGTATTGCTCTCCCCAAACATACAACACGCTTACATAGATAAAAATAGCAAGCAGGAAATTCACCATCACCCCTCCTAACATAATAAGAAGCCGTTGCCATGCCGGTTTAGACCTGAATTCGTATGGTTGAGGAGGTTTTTTCATTTGCTCTTTATCCATCGATTCATCAATCATCCCTGAAATCTTTACATATCCTCCCAGGGGTAACCATCCGATTCCATACTCTGTCTCACCCTTTTTAAATTTGAATATCGAAAACCATGGATCGAAAAAAAGAAAGAATTTTTCAACCCTTGTCTTGAATATTCTGGCTAATATAAAATGCCCTAACTCATGCAATATAACCAGGATAGATAAACTCAGTAAAAGTTGTGTGATCTTGACCAGTACTATCATTCTAAAAATCTCCCCTGTTTATATTCTAAACCGGGTAAACCCCGTAGGAATTTCCAACGGGGTAAACCGGAAATAACAAATATCAATCTCCAAATCTCAACCGATCCGCCATCCCGATAACTATCGGGAGGCGGAGAGCTCATGAACACCTATGAAAATATTTTATTTTGTGAATAAATAATTTTCAAAACATACAAAACTAATATATAATTCATCATAAAAAAGATCTGGCTAATCGTCGACTTTCAAAATCGGTATTCTCATAATCTTCCAGGCCGGGCTTTTCAATAAAACTACTCTTTTGAAGTGTTTTTTCAATCACATCCGGCATATCCAGAAACCCGATTTTACCCTCTAAAAAAGCTTCTACAGCCACCTCATTAGCTGCATTTAAAACACACGGCATATTCCCTCCTGTTCTCATGGCTTCAAATGAAAGTGCAAGATTACGAAATTTTTTTGTATCTGCCTTCTCAAAAGTCAAATCAGGATAATCCAAGAAATTAAATCTTTGAATGGTCGACTTCAACCGGACCGGATAGCCAAGTGCATATTGAATGGGCATCTTCATATCCGGAACTCCCATTTGGGCTTTCATAGACCCGTCAACAAACTGAACAATCGAATGAATAACCGACTGTGGATGGACAATCACGTCGATCTGTTCGGGTTCCAGATCAAACAGCCATTTTGCTTCTATAGCTTCTAATCCTTTATTCATCATGGAAGCAGAGTCGATTGTGATCTTTTCGCCCATCGTCCAATTGGGATGTTTAAGTGCTTCTTTTATGGTAACCTTTTGTAACGATTCAATTGTCCTTTCCCTAAAAGGACCACCTGAAGCAGTTAAATATATCTTTTCAATCCAATCGATTGATTCCCCCACCAAACATTGATAAATAGCTGAGTGTTCCGAATCTACAGGAATAATTTTTACCTTTTTTTGTTCAGCCAACCAGGTAATATACTCACCTGCCACCACAAGGGTTTCCTTATTAGCCAATGCAATATCTTTCCCTGCCTCTAATGCCCTTACTGTAGGAATCAGTCCACTAAAACCCACCACAGCGGTAAGCACCATATCAATTGCTTCATGTCCAACAATCTGATTAATAGACTCTTTCCCGGCATACAGATCAATTGGCAATTGGTTCAGAGCGGATGCCAATTGATCATATTTTTTTTCATTTCCAATAACCACATACCTGGGATGGTATTTTTGAGCTTGCCGGATTAGTAAATCAACATTATTATTTGCAATAATAACCTGAAGTTCCAATTCCTCAGGATGCATTTCAATAACTTGTAAAGCTTGCGATCCTATAGAACCCGTCGAACCCAATATGGCAATCTTTTTTCGCATAGATCAGTGTCCCCGCCTGCCGTGCCGTTGGGCAGGAATTAAAAAAGTACGTACTTTTCCGGATCTAAAGGAGAACCATTAAGCCACAATTCAAAATGCAAATGCGGACCTGTAGTAAATAACTCTCCCGAGCTCCCGACAATAGCAATGCTTTCTCCGGCTTTCACAATAGCTCCAACTTCCTTTAACAATTCAGCATTATGTTTATAAACTGAAATAAGATTGTTATTATGCTGTATCTGAATAACATAACCCGTTCCCATTGTCCAGGAAGCCAAAACGACCGTACCATCCAAAGTGGCAGAGACAACACTGTTTGGCGACCCGACGATATCTGTTCCAAAATGACTCTCAGCAGGATTATAAGCACTTGTCACCATTCCTTTGATAGGTGCAAAAAAATGGATGCTTGATAAATTGTCTTCCGATCTGTTTTCTTCTCCAACCGATAAGTTATATTGTTCCTCCATTTCAATTTCCAGTCTTAATAAAGAATCTTCCAAAGACCTGGTAAAGATAATATCACTATAATCCATGGAGGTATCCTGAACGCTTTGAAAATCATTAGGCTCTTTACCTGATATAATATTATTCAGATTGACAAAATATTGGTCTCTTATCTCAAGTTCCCGTTCAAGGGAATCTAACCGGTATGCATTCATTATGATGTTTCGGCGCATATTGCCATCAGGATAACCGGGTATAAACTCACGTAGATGAGTAAAGGCAATCAGAATTGTTGTAAGGACAATCAGAAAAACCACCGAGGATCCTAAAATAATGAATACATTCATTTTTGATAGTTTCAATTGCCAAACTTCCTCAAAGGTGTAGTCATTATAAACAATAAAACGGTATTTATACCTCCATCTACTTATTTTGCTATCCTTTTTGCCCATAATAAACTGAAGATTAACTGGAATTGCAAAGATATAAAGTTTTAACCGAAAGCAGGATTAAATTTTTTCATCGGTAGCGGCAGGGGGTGGAATTACTCGTCGCCTGCCCTGTGAAATAATGGCGAAGCCATTGCTGCAGAGCAGCATTTCACGGGGCGAGCCCTGTGAAATACCTGGCACAGCCATTATTTCACTCCAATATAATAGTGTTATTATTTCTCTATCTTTGCATAATCAATATAATTATACTTATATACTTATGGCTGAGATAACAGAAGAGCAAAAGCAAGTCTCACGCTTTGCAAAAGCAATGAGTCACCCTGTAAGAATGTATATTCTGGAATTACTCTCAAAGCAATCTTGTTGTTATAGTGTCGACCTTTCTGAAGTCCTCCCTATAGCAAAATCCACTCTATCTCAACATTTGAAAGAATTGAAAGAGGCGGGGCTCATCCAGGGCGAAATTGAACAGCCAAGAATTAAATATTGCCTGAACAAGGAAAATTGGGGAATTGTTCAAAAACTTTTTAAGGAAATGTTACAGATTTAAAAATTTTTATTAATATTGTTCGTTGTTTTACGAAATACGAATATATTCTTTGAAAATGGAAATTAAAGTATTAGGAGTGGGATGTCCTAAATGCAGAGCACTTGAAAAAGCTGTAATTAATTGTCTTGCTGAATTGGATATCGCAGCAGACGTAAATAAAGTTGAAGACATCAACGAAATGATGGAATATGGCATATTAAGGACACCTGCATTAGTAATTAACGGTGTTGTCACTGTAAGTGGCAGGGTGCCTTCAGGAAAAGAATTAAAAGAATTATTAACTAAAAACAAATTATCATGAAAAAGACAATTCTTTTATTGTTGAATGTGATGATAATATCACTTTCATATTCATGCAATGCCCAGTCTGACAAAGGAGTAGTATCAGCAAATCAGCTGCAACCTGATATGGTGGAGGTATATTATTTCCATTTTATCCAGAGATGTGCGACTTGTAAGGCCATCGAAAATGAAACAAAAAAAGCAATTAATGAACTCTATTCCGAGGCTCTGAATGAAGAAAAAATAGCTTTCACCTCATTAAACCTTCAGGAAGAGGATGGTAAGAAGATGGCAGAAAAGTTGAATATCTCTGGCCAGACTCTTCTTATTGTGAAAGATGGTAAACAGGTGAACCTGACCAATGATGGATTTTTGTATGCCAGGACCAACCCGGAAAAATTTAGAGAAGCTCTCCAGAAAGCCATAGGTGAAATTTAGGTCGTCCCTTGAAAGATGGAAGAATTCCTGACTAATCTGCTGGCCAACAGTTCAACCCCTCTCCTGTCGGCCTTTATACTTGGATTATTAACAGCAATAAGTCCCTGTCCTCTAGCCACAAATATTACTGCTATTGGGTTTATTGGGAAAGACCTTGAGAACAGGAACAGAGTTTTTTATAATGGACTGATTTATACCGCCGGTAGAGCGATATCATATACGGCCCTTGCCTTGATTCTCTATATTAGTGCTGACCAGATTAAACTTTCAGGATTATTTCAACAATATGGGGAGAAATTTATTGGACCATTGCTTTTGGTGATAGGTTTATTTATGCTGGGAATAATCAAATTAAATTTCTTATCCATAGGAAATCTGACAGAAAAATTCCAGCAGAAAAAGGTGAAAGGATATTTAGATGTATTGTTACTGGGCATTGTGTTCGCTCTTGCATTTTGTCCTTATAGCGGAGTACTCTACTTCGGCATGCTTATTCCGTTAACCATAGCAAGTGCATCCGGATTTTACTTGCCGATAGTATTTTCATTAGGCACAGGAATCCCTGTCATCATCTTTGCCTGGCTGTTAGCCTATACAATTTCAGGAGTCGGGGGTCTGTATAACAAATTAAAGGTATTTGAAATCTGGTTCAGAAGAGTGATTGCGGTTCTGTTTATAGGTGTTGGCATGTATTACATAATCGCTATATATTTTTAATTTTTTTTGTATTTAATGTTCGTAAAATTACGAATGACTTATGTTGGAAATTTAGTCTGAAATATATAAACTCTAATTAATAACTACACAAAATTAAAATTTGGTGATTCATTTTCAGGTTGTTACAAGTGATTCTCAATAATTGTGTATATAGACTCTATATAATAACGAATCTCATCTTTTTATAATGGAATGGAAAAAGGAAATTAGGATTTTTGCATGGTTGCTGGGTTTCTTTTTGCTGGTTTACTTTATGCCTGTTGAAACAGAACGATTCAGGAATGCAGTATTTGAAGCCCTAAGGTTAACAAAATGGTATGCACAGGAACATGTGCTGTTGTGCCTCGTACCTGCATTCTTCATTGCAGGAGTCATTGCTGTTTTTGTAAGCCAGGGTTCGGTAATAAAATATTTCGGGGCAAAAGCAAAAAAATGGAAAGCATATCTTGTTGCTTCAGTTTCCGGGACCATATTAGCCGTATGCAGTTGTACCATTCTCCCTTTGTTCTCAAGTATTCACAAGAGAGGCGCCGGTTTAGGTCCTGCCATTGCTTTTCTGTATTCCGGGCCAGCAATAAACATTCTTGCAATAATATTAACTGCAAGGGTCCTGGGTTTTGAACTTGGTATTGCACGCATAATCGGTGCAGTGGGTTTTAGTATTGTAATTGGCTTGATTATGTCATTTATATATAGAAAAGAGGAGGCTGAGAGGGCAGAGCAACAAATGAATTTTCCTGAAATGCCATCAGTTCGTCCAATGTGGCAAACTGCTTTCCATTTTTTTGTTCTTGTTTTTATCCTGGTTTTTGCAAACTGGGGTAAACCAGATTCAGATGAAGGTTTTTTCTATTGGCTGTGGGCAAATAAATGGTATATAACTGCAGCTTTCGGTTTTCTGTTTTCATATTCACTGGTCAGGATTCTTAAAATTAAAACTCTTTACGTAGTTATCTCAGTAATCCTGGTGGTAATTTCTGCACTGGTTTTTCAAGGGAACCCACTGGTGCCTTTTGTTGTTGCTACAGTTGCTTTAACAATTTTGACTTTATTAACACAAGATGAGCCGAGAGAGTGGCTTTATGAGAGCTGGGGATTTACAAAACAGATACTACCACTTTTAGGAGCAGGTGTTCTTTTAGCAGGGATTTTATTAGGTTCTTCTGATGGAGAAGGATTAATTCCAAATCAGTGGGTCATGTCTCTGGTCGGGGGAAATTCTTTATTCTCTAACTTCTTCGCATCAATTTTTGGTGCTTTCATGTATTTTGCCACCTTAACTGAAGTACCAATACTGCAAGGGTTAATATCAGCCGGAATGGGTAAAGGACCTGCTCTTGCACTTCTACTAGCCGGGCCATCGTTATCCTTGCCGAATATACTGGTGATACGAAGTGTAATCGGTACACAAAAAACTGTGGTATACACAATTTTAGTTGTAAGCATGGCTACCATCACCGGTATATTCTTTGGTTCAATATAAACCCTGGAAAACAATCCGTATATGACTTGAAATTTTCATTTAAATATTATGTTATGAATACAAAAAAAATCAATACTATCGGTTTTTATGGTGGCAGCCGCGTAACCCGTATTTTACTCGAGGGTTTCAAAAGAAAGAGAATTCATTTTGATTCTGTAATTGTTTGTGATCCAAATAAGGAAACCCTTGATTTTATTTCCGAACAGTATTCTTTTGTTAAGGTCACAGACCAACTTGACAGACCCGTAAAATCTAAAATAGTCGTTTTGGCGGTTCATCCTCCGGTTATACCGGAATTACTAAAATCCATCCGGCAATATTTGACAGAAGATAAAGTTATCCTTTCATTAGCACCTAAAATTACAATTAGCAGAATAAAAGAGATCACATTATTCAATTGTCCGGTGATTCGAATGATACCCAATGCTCCCTCTATTATCAATCAGGGGTATAATCCCATAACCTTTTCAGAGAATTTTGATGATGAGATTAAGGAACAGATGAAAAATTGTCTTGCATGTCTGGGTGTGTTACCTGAAGTTGAGGAAAGCAAGCTTGAGGCTTATGCAATTATTACTGGCATGGGACCTACCTACTTTTGGTTTCAGATTAAGGCCTTGTATGATTTAGGTGTTTCTTTTGGTTTAGAGGAGTCAGAAACAGCACAGGCCATAACAGACATGATAAAGGGTACCGTTGATACCCTTTTCAATTCCGGTCTGTTACCGGAACAGGTAATGGACCTAATTCCGGTAAAACCATTAAGTGAATACGAAGACCAAATAATCAGTCATTATGGGTATAGTTTGAATAAATTATATGTAAAGCTGAAATCATAATTTCTAATATTCAGCAATTATAAAGAAACCACATTCAGGTAACTAAAATATTCCATTTAATATATATGAATACCCGCATATTAAAGGTAACCGGCACAAATTATTATAAGGTAATGTTTTATATAAACTTTATATAAGATGAGTACTTCAGTTAAACGCTTATCATTTCCAGACCGGCTTTTAACCCTTTGGATCTTCCTTGCCATGTTTATTGGTGTTTTTTCAGGTTCTTTATTCCCTGAAATCGCAACATTCTGGGATAAGTTTAGCTATGATACAACCAACATACCCATTGCCATCGGGCTAATTGTAATGATGTACCCACCTCTGGCAAAAGTAAAATATGAAGAATTGAAAGATGTTTTTCGGAATGTCAAAATACTTTCGCTCTCTCTTGTCCAGAACTGGATTATTGGTCCGGTTTTAATGTTCTTTCTGGCCATATTCTTCTTACATGATTATCCACATTATATGGCTGGATTAATTCTGATAGGTATAGCCAGATGTATTGCCATGGTTATTGTATGGAATGAACTGGCAAAAGGAGATACGGAGTATGCAGCAGGTTTGGTTGCATTAAATTCTATATTTCAGGTTCTGTTTTTCTCTTTTTATGCCTATGTATTCATAACCGTATTACCTAACTGGTTTGGGTTGCAATCATTTCAGGTTGATATAACGATGGGCCAAATTGCCAAAAGTGTGTTCATTTATCTGGGCATTCCCTTTATTGCCGGGTTTTTAACCCGGTTTATCCTTATAAAGGTCAAAAATAAAGACTGGTATCATAAGAAATTCATACCAAAAATCAGCCCGCTTACTTTAATTGCGTTGTTATTTACCATATTTGTCATGTTTTCATTGAAAGGGGAATATATAGTTAAAATTCCTTTTGATGTGATCAGGATAGCCATTCCTTTGCTGATTTATTTTATAGTAATGTTTCTGGTCTCTTTTTACCTGGGTAAGAAAATTGGCGCAGACTATTCCAAAACAGCAACCCTGTCCTTTACGGCCGCAAGCAATAATTTTGAACTGGCCATAGCTGTGGCAATAGCCGTTTTCGGAATCAATTCAGGGGAAGCATTTGCCGCAGTAATTGGCCCCCTGGTGGAAGTACCGGTTTTGATATCACTGGTAAATGTTTCATTAAGGTTTCAGAAAAAGTATTTTAATCATCCACATCCAGTAACATGAATCCGGAAATGAAAAAGCCTTACAGTCCTTCGGACTGAATGGTCTTTTTCCGTCCTCCAGCTTTTGGAAAACCCCGACAGGGTTAAGAACCCTGTCGGGGCTAAACGCAAGCATAAAAAAGTGGTGCAACTATAGACATAAATCAATGTATATCAGCCCCTTGCACCGCAAGGCACAGGCATTACAAAAAGGCACTAAGAATAGAAAAATTGGAAGCTGTCTCTATTTTTACTATACTAAATGATTTAAGAAGGGTGATTGATATTATTTCTTCTTAATTGTAAATATTATCCATTCGTCTTTAACTATTAGATTAATGGTGGATTCCATATAATCTGCAATTGGTTCAAGAATACCCTGCATGCAGTCTAGAACTTCTTGAAATGAAGCGTAAGGATTACCCTCAGGGAGGTATTTTTTCCACGCTGCTGCAGGGAAATCAATAATAACAGAACCATCATCTTTTTCTTTAATAACCATTTGTCCATCCTCATCAGATTTGAAATTTTCCCAATTGTATATCGTCCCGTTTACTAATCCGTCAAATCCATTTTCTTTATTCCAGGATGGAGCAAATAAACTTCCGATATATTTACCATATTCATATGGAGAAATATCCTGTGATTTTGCAAAATTTATTCCTGCTGCGAACACAGACCAAAATTGATACATTGTACGTTTATGCTTTTGTTCATGAGTTCGTTCAGATACTGTAAATTTCTCTTGTCCGAAGGCGTTACCTATAAATACCAGGCAGATTGCAATACTTAGTAATTTTTTCATGATAAAAGATTTTAGGTTAGTAGAAAAATAACAAATTGATGTAAGTTACACATATTGTTTATTCTAGCCAATAAGTTTGAGAATTAATTGGGTAATATAATATTAAAATTGAACACGTTAGGGGAGTGCAGCCTTGCAAGCAAGCTTGAGGCTGGCTCACACAGAGTTACTCGTCACTTCGTTCCTCGTGATCCTTGTTGGGGAGCTTTACAAAGAAAAAGCCTTTAAGAGCTTCGCTCTTTACGGTCTTTTTCCATTCCCCAGCCTTCCAAGCAAGCTTGAGGCTGTGAAATGAAAAAAGCCCTACCCCCGAATACTCGGGGGAAAGGCTTTTTCTTTGTAGCGGGGGTAGGATTCGAACCTGCGACCTTTGGGTTATGAGCCCAACGAGCTACCACTGCTCCACCCCGCAATGTATTGTTATGTCTTAGGTTCTTTTTTTGTGTTTGCAAATGTACATTTTGTTTTAGTTTTCTCAAAATAAAAAATGTATTTTAAAAAGCCGTTGAAACCGTGGCTTTACGATGGTTTCCTGAAAAAAACTTATCCATTTTCAATTCTTTGATTAACCTTAATCTTCCGTTTTTATAGCTTCAAAAACCAAATTTGAAATTTCTTCAATTTTATTCTTATCATTAATCGAAGAAACTTTCCCTTGAAT
>DAOVQI010000149.1 GCA_030628785.1 Bacteroidota bacterium | reverse complement strand
TATAATTCCATTGCTTCTTCGAAAGAGGTAGCAAGAAGGATTTTGGGGCGGCCCCTCATTCTGAGCATCTTTTGATGTTCATTCAGGGCTTCTTGCTGAAAATCCCTTGATTGCTTCAAAATAATTTTGTATAAATTAGGAAGGTAGGTAGAGACATACCTTATTGAATCTTCTACTAATATAATAGCCTGAACACCAACTTGTTCCACATCATAGTCGGCATTCATTTTATCCTCAATCAACTTAATAATTGCAAGAAGAATATCAGCATTTCCCAGCCAGCAAAACACATGATCGATGGCACTCAAATCTTCCCTTTCAAGTTTTATTGAAACTTCTCTTGAAAAATGTGTAAGAACAACAATAGGAATTTCGGGATTTTGTTTCTTAATTTCTTTAGCTAATTCAAACGTATCAAAACCCCCAACGTTTAACGTGCTGATTACCAAGTCGATGCTTTCATTTTTCAAAATCTCAATAGCATCCTTATCTGAGTTAGTTTGAACAAAAGTGGGAGGATAACGCAAGTTTAGTGAAACGTATTCGTTGAATATTTGTTCATCGATCCGGCCATCCTCTTCCAGCATATAGGCATCATAGTTGCTACATATTAAAAGCACTTTATGAATCCTTTTTTGCATTAAGAGGCTAAAGGATGTATCGCTAAAATCATATTTCTGTGCTTCGATGAGTCCTTCAATCAGGGACATGGTTTTTGGTTTCGGGTTTCAGGTTTCGGGTTTCGGGTTTCAGCTGAATACAATTCGGTTCTACTGAACTTGTTACGGGTTACGGGTTTATATCTACCACCCCGTCCCTCGCTGACGCTCGGGACACCCCTCCTGGCCAGGAGGGGAATTTTGCGCTTTGCAAGCGCTGAGCGCCATGTTTCGTAAATCGTCAATCGATTATTCGTCGATCGTTCATCAACAAAATCAGACATTTGAAATGCACAAATGGGTCTCATTTTTTTTCAGACTCTGCCAAGTCTATTGCCAGCCGAATACAATTCGGCTCTATTGAACTGGTTCCTGGTCAGGTTACGGGTTAAAGTTAACTGTTTTTTTTGAGAAGTTACAGGAAAGTTGCTCCTATCAGGAGGAGCTAAAGGAGAATGGGGGATTATTTTACTTCCCAGACGGTACCACTGTTAAACAGGTCATCCATTTTTTTTATCTTCGACTGAGTTTTTACTTTCTCGATTTGTGTTTCAAGACTTGCTTCATATGATGGTGCCTGGACATTTCTTATGACTCCCATAGCTACAGGATAATTGGGATAGCGCATGTTAGCCAGCATAGTATGCACACCCGGATTATTCTCATTTGCCTTATGAACCAGAATATCGTCTTCTGTAATTCCGTCTTCGCCGATTTTCACAACTTTCAGTTTCAACCCATCGAGGATCAGACCTTTATCTCTTTCTTTACCAAAAATCATAGGTTCCCCATGCCTTAGGATAATTTGCCGGTCATCTTTATACTCTTTGTCAGTAAGATAACCGTGGGTTTTGTCATTATAAATGACGCAATTCTGTAAGATCTCAATTACCGATGTGCCCTCATGTTTACCTGCTTCAATAAATATTTCAGTAGATAATTTTATATTATTGTCTATTGTTCTGGCAAAGAATTTCCCTTGTGCACCAATTGCCAGCTCCCCGGGATGGAAAGGCGCTTCAACGGTTCCATAAGGAGAAGTATGTGTAACAGCGCCTTTTTGTGAGGTTGGTGAATATTGTCCTTTGGTTAAACCATAAATTTCATTATTAAAGAGAACAATATTAATATCAACATTTCGTCTAATGGTATGAATAAAATGGTTTCCTCCAATGGCCAGTGCATCTCCGTCCCCGGTCATTTGCCACACGCTCAACCTGGTATTAGCAATCTTAACGCCTGATGATATAGCTGAACCTCTGCCATGAATCCCGTGAAAGCCAAAGGTATCGACATAATAAGGAAGTCTTGAGGAGCATCCAATTCCTGAAACAAAAACAAAATTCTCCTTTTTTATTTCAAGTTCCGGTAGCGCTCGCTGAATAGCCGTTAAGATTGCATGGTCGCCACAACCAGGGCACCACCGCACCTCCTGATCACTTTTAAAGTCTTTTGGAGTAAGTTTTACTTCTGTCTCAGCCATTTTATTATTCTTCTAAAAGTTTAATGAAGTGTTCCTTTAATTCAATAACCGTAAAAGGAAGACCTTGTATTTTATTGTATTGTTTAAATTCAAATTCCTGAAAGTTCATTCTTAAATAATTAGCAAATTGTCCCAGGTTTAATTCACAAACAACAATCTTTTTAAACTTGCTCAGCACTTTTCTTGTATTTTTTGGCAAGGGTCTGATATATCTAAAATGAGCCAGGCTTATCTTTTTACCTTCAGCTTCCAATTCTCTGAAAGCAGTTAATAAGTGGCCATACGTACTTCCCCAGCCAATAATCAGAAGCTCACCTGAAACATTCCCTTCAACTTCAAGGTCGGGAACGTCCTTAACAATCCTGTTAACTTTTCCTTCACGTGTTTCAACCATTTTTTGGTGGTTTAACGGATCGTGTGAAACACTTCCCGTAATTGCATCTTTTTCGAGACCACCTACACGGTGTTCAAGCCCTTTTTTTCCGGGTATAGCCCATCCTCTCACCAGGGTTTTATTATTGCGGGCGTAAGGTTGAAAATTTTCAATTCCTTCCGGGATCAACGGTGGATTTATCTCCGGCATATCCGCCATACTGGGTATTTTCCAGGGTTCCGATCCATTACCTAAAAACCCGTCCGTGAGTAGTATAACGGGAGTCATGTGTTCAAGGGCTATTTTGGCTGCTTCATAGGCATAATTAAAGCAATCGGACGGAGTGCTTGCTGCAAGAACAGGAACCGGACATTCACCACTCCTTCCGTATAATACCTGCAAAAGATCTGCCTGTTCCGTTTTTGTTGGCAAACCGGTTGAAGGTCCTCCTCTTTGAACGTTAACAATGACCAAAGGTAATTCAGTCATTACCGCCAAACCAATTGCTTCGGATTTAAGGGATAAGCCGGGACCAGAAGTTGTTGTAACCGCAAGTGAACCAGTGAAGCTTGCACCAATAGCAGAACAAATTCCTGCTATTTCGTCTTCTGCCTGGAAAGACTTTACTCCGAGGTCTTTTCGCAAGGAAAGTTCTTCTAAAATGCCTGTAGCCGGGGTAATCGGGTAAGAGCCAACAAATATTTCCTTACCCACTTTTTCGGAGGCAACGAGTAAACCCCAGGCAGTTGCAACATTACCATTCAGGGTGCGGTACTTACCTTTCTCTATTTCAGCCTGTTTAACTTTTATAACAGGTGTCAGTGCTTCGATTGTTTCAGCATAATTAAACCCGGCTTGTAAGACTCTTTTATTTGCCTCTATAATTAGCGGCCTCTTTTTAAACTTAATCTCAAAAAAGTCGAAGGTATAGTCCAGGGTTCGGTTAAACAAATAGAAAACCATACCCAGAGCAAACATATTTTTTGTTCGTACCGCACTTTTGTTATCAAGTCCCAGATCTTTAATGGCCTCTTTGGTTAAGGAGGTTATCGGAGCATCAATTACGTTAAACTTGTCTAATTTTTCAGCTTTTAAAGGGTTATCGGTATATCCTGCCTTTAAAAACCCTTTTTCATCAAAATTATCTTTATCTAAAATAATGGTTCCACCGGTTTTAATCCATTTTGTATTTGCTTTTAAAGCTGCAGGATTCATTGCTACCAGTACATCAGCGTAGTCACCCGGTGTATTGATCTGTGAATGTCCCACATGTACCTGGAAACCTGAAACACCTCCAACCGTTCCCTGGGGAGCACGAATTTCAGACGGATAATCAGGGAAGGTTGAAAGATCATTTCCGAATAAAGCAGCAGTATTTGAAAATAATGTGCCTGTTAATTGCATCCCATCTCCTGAATCGCCCGAAAACCGGATAGAGACTTCTTCCAACTCAATGGATCTTGGTTTTGTATCCATAATTATTTATCGTGATAAAAATTTAAATGCATAATGCGTTGTGCGATTAGAGTTTTCTTATGTATTGATAAACAAATTAATCTTACAATGTTTTGTATTTGTCTGATTTACTGAAATAAATAATTTTGTGAGATTTTGTGCTTTAGTGATTTAGTGGCTAAAAAAAAATGCCACAAAAACACAAAATCACTAAATTCCACTAAATCGATCACTTAATACTTTAAATCGCACAACGGGTTAAATGCATATAAAAACGAAATATTTTCATATGTATTTGGAAAAAAATATCAGAATTAATTCTTTGAATATCTGCATGAACTGAGTGAAACGAGCTCAAGTAAGTAATAATGCAGGCTAGTGAATTGCCATTCCTGAAAATGCAAAATTAAGTAATTCTGTGAATGTTACTTCAATTTCAAAACATATTTCTCAACATAAGAAAGGGATTGGAAGAATGGAAGAATGCCTGCCCTGTGAAATGCGACGTAGGAGCTATTTCTACAGGGGAATAGTGGAATGATGGAAGAATGGAGTGTTGGACTGGGTGACTGAGAGATTGGGAGACTGGGAGAGACCTGCCAGCGTCCAGAGGACCTGGCAGAGTCTGTGAAGGAGAAAAGGAGACAATGGAGCAGTAAGTAAGGAGTATTTAGTAGGTAGTAAGGAGTATGTTGTTAGAAATTAGTGAGTTAGTAGGTTAGTGAGTTAGTAAGTTAGTAAGTTAGTAAGTTAGTAAGTTAGTAAGTTAGTAAGTTAGTAAGTTAGTAAGAATTTCGGATTTCGAATATTTGATTTCGAACGTTTTGCGAAGCAAAACCTCACGAGCAGATTTGAGCGAAGGATAGTGCGAGCGAGTAATTAGCTGGAAAGAGGAAAAGCTGGCAGACAGCAGTCGTTTAAATTGCTAAATTACTCTCCGATAACCATCGGGAGGAATATTTTTCTTTGGCTGCACAAATTTGTTAAAGTTGTTTATCTCCAAAGGTCCATTTTTGTTAAATGGATTGTTTCTTCGAAAAACATTTTGGAAATCTTCTCAAAATAGAGAGTGTAATCGGATATGAAAAATTGATTTGTTGTTTTTCCTTCTGAACGCAACAGGTCTTTTGAAATCAGTGTTCTTTTCAGGTCATTCGCAACAATTCGTGCAGAATCAATAACTTCAACATCAAAATTGTAAAACTTGCTGATCTGATTTTTTATGATTGGATAGTGTGTACATCCCAGGATAAGAGATTGAATATTTTTTAACTCTTTTTTTGAAAGGTACGCCCTGATAATCGCATTGCTTATATCATCATAGACAAATCCTTCTTCAATCATAGGCACTAGCAATGGTGTCGCCAGGGATTTTACTTCAATATCCTGACTTTTTTCTTTTATTTTTTCCTCATAGGTGCCTGAATTTATCGTGGCTTTCGTTCCAATCACTCCAATTTTCTTATATGTTTTATTTTGAAGGATGTGTTCAACAACCGGGTCGATAACATTCATTAATACTGCTTTTTCCCCTACGTAAGCATTTAAAGAGGTAAGCGCAACCGCTGATGCAGAATTGCAGGCTATCAGGATTACCTTACAATTTTTCTCCAGCAGAAATTCAGTTATTTTTTTTGAATAATGAAGAATTGACTCTGCAGATTTATCTCCGTAGGGCAGATGTGCTGTATCTCCAAAATAAATAAAAGCCTCATTGGGCAGGAGTTGTTTTATGGCATGTGCTACGGTTAATCCTCCAACACCAGAGTCAAAAATCCCAATGGGTTGTTCTCTTTTTAAACGCATAAGAAAATCTAAAGATATTTATTTGTACAATAATATATTTTGGGTTCATCCGGTAATTTCTTAGGTTTATGATATTATAATATTATCGACATTTCTATATTTCTAATCAAACATCAGGGTTAAACCAATCTGTTTTATAAACCTGAATTGCCCGTAGGGCATTTATTATTGTAGTAAAATAGTTCTCAATTTTAAATATTCCCTGTAGGGGATTAATAATAAATAATTCTACGCTAATAGTTATTTATCGCCTACAGCGAATTGATTTCTTATGATAATTCTTATCTACAATAATTTAACCGCTACGCGGTATTTTAAGGTAATTATCTAACATTAAATGCCTAATTTTAGATACGAAACTTACTGTAAACATTTATAACTTGCTTACGGCTTGTCTCTTACCTGTATATTCTGTCAAATTCACTTTTCTCTATGCATCTTCCGGATGAACCTTATTTTTTGTGAAATCATCCCGAAGGTAAAAAAAAGGCCATCCCAGGACCCGGGATGGCCTTTTTTTAATATAAACCAATTATTCAATTCCTAATTTCTTTTTAACAAGTGGCAGAATATTCTCAGAGTCTTCGGAAAAGTAAATAAGGGACCTCGAAGCCAGGTCAAAAACATATGTAAATTTGTTTTCTTTTGCTACTTCCTGAATAGCATTATTAGCTTTCTCATAAATTGGCTGAAACAATTCAGCTTCTTTTCTCTGAAGTTCTTGTTGCGCAGTAGTCTCAAATCCCCGGATCCTCTAATCAAGATCATTTATCTCCTGTTCCTTAGTCTGTTTAATCAGATCAGTAAGATTTTCCTGCTCATTTATATAATCATTATATTTATTATTGAGTTCTACCCGCATTGTTTCCAGTTGGTCTTCCAATTCTTTGGCAAAATTTTGTAATATTTGCTGGGCACTATCCCGCTCAGGCATTAAAGCAAATAATTCATTAGTGTTAATATGCCCAAATTTATAGTTCTGCGCAAACACATTAGCACCAGCTAACAATAAAGCCGTAACAAGGACTATTTTCATGTACTTTTTCATTCTCAAATGATTTTCGATAAAAATTTTTACAAAAATATACAATTAATTCTTATAACCTAACTTTTCCAAAACATCATCACTCAAGTCGTATTTTGGATTGGTATACAATAAACTAACGCCGCTTGCCGTATCGAAAATCACAGCATAGTTCCCTTCAACTGCAATTTCTTTAACTGCATTATACACTTCGTCCTGTATAGGTTTGATTAGTTCCTGCCGTTTTTTAAATAATTCTCCTTCACGGCCAAAGTACTTATTTTGAAGTTCCTTTACTTCTTTCTCCCTGTTAATTATTTCTTCCTCACGTTTTCTCTTCATTTCGTTGGTGAGGAGTACCTGTTCGGATTGGTAATCCCGGTATTTTTTCTCAACTTCGGCATACATATTGGATATTTCCTTCTCCCATTCTTTCGAATACTGGTCAAGTTGATCCTGCGCAGCTTTGTAAGAAGGAATATTACTCAATATGTATTCAGTGTCAACAAACGCATATTTTTGTGCAAGGCCTAATCCTGCTGAAAGGATTAACACTATTATTGAGCTTACTATCTTTTTCATAGCTAAATTTTTTAAATTAATACTAATCTAAGTTGCGTGTTACATGTTGCAGGTATCTCTTTGTTATAGGTTATAGGTTATATGTTATACGTTATATGTTATAGGTTATACGTGGTTAATGCCTAAATAACGTTGACCTTTTTGTTATTACTTTTAGTTCTATTTTTATAGTTAATATGATTTACTGTTGATAACGTGGTAATACTTGTAGAGTATTCCTCGTTATCAATAGTATTTCTAATTATACTGTGTGTTATTTTGCTCCTAGCTTTATGTGGTTT
>DAOVQI010000323.1 GCA_030628785.1 Bacteroidota bacterium | reverse complement strand
GGGCAGTAATAGAAAAGCTGGATTCAATGAGAAAAAGTATAGAAAAGAAAGACCCTTTGACATGTGAGGGTTGCAATATAGAGATGGCTTTAGTTTTTGTTTGTTTTACATACCAACAAAAAATGACTAAAAAATTAGGGTTAAAGCCTGACGAGGTAATACCTTCAAGGCAGATTAAAATAGATACAAGCTAAAGAATGCTGAAACTATGAAAAAAATGCTGCACAATTTCAAATAAATAAACAAAAGAAAACAGGAAAGGTATGTTTAAAAAATAAAAAATTTTTATGGAAAATATGGTTCTTCCGCATCCATATAACGAAATCAATCGATTGTACATTTTAAAAACGTGTTTCAGGAATGATATTTGTTTTAAACATTGATGTTGTTAAGAAAATGAAGTATTTTAAAAATGAGTGCCTAATTAAACCAAGTTGCAAGTTGCAGAGTATGAGGGCATTAAGATTTCTGCTTTATACTGTAATTTAAAAATAAACAACAAGAACAAAATGTATCATATTAATTATAAACGCATTAACCCGAAACCTGTAACTAGTAACCTAAGTTAATTAGTGTATTGAGAGAAGAAGATACAGAATATTATTTGTTATATGTTAACTGTTAAATGGTAATTATTTGAGCGTAGGTAAATCAAATGCCAAGACTGATGGCTATTATATATTTCATGAAGACAAAGTAGCTTATATACGATAACAAATAACTTATAACTAATAACTTATAACAATTATCAACTATCCTATACAAAAGAAACACGTAAACTGAATGGTTACAAAATTGAAAATAATAAGAATATTAACTTTTAAATCTTTAAATCATGAAAACAAAATATTTCTTAAATCAATTTAATATAAGGATAAAAAAAATTCTTTCGATCCTGGTACTTTTTGGATTATCTACATCGGCGTTTTCGCAGGTAATAGGAATTCCAGACCGGATTACTGATCCAACCGATCAAACTTTGTCGCCTTATTTTTTTATTAAAAGTGACAATCCCGAAGTGGACCAGTTACCTCTGAAGGAAACGGCTGCCAAGGTGAACATTGCCGGAGTGATTGCTGATATAACCATTACCCAGGTTTATGAAAACCAGGGAAACAATACCCTGGAAGCCATTTATGTTTTCCCGGCATCAACAAGAGCTGCTGTTTATAGTATGAAAATGACTATAGGGGAACGGGAAATTCTCGCCATTATCCAGGAAAAGGAATTGGCAAGGCAAAATTATGAACAGGCAATTGCTGAAGGGAAAACCGCTTCTCTTTTGGAACAGAAACGACCGAATGTATTTCAAATGAACGTAGCCAATATTCTTCCCGGTGATATCATCAAGGTTGAATTAAGCTATACCGAACTTCTGGTTCCGGAATCCGGAGTATATGAATTTGTATATCCCACTGTGGTTGGCCCAAGGTATTCAAATCAGCCATTGGAAACCGCTTCTCCGGATGAAAACTGGATAGCAAATCCATACACCCACGAAGGAGAAAAATCCACGTATACGTTTAATATTACGGTTACTTTAGCCGCCGGATTACCAGTTCATGATGTCAGGTGTCCTTCACATGAAACAAATATTAACTTTGAATCTCCCAACACGGTTTCAATCCTTCTTAAAAACACCTCAACATTTGAAGGGAACCGGGATTTTATTGTCCAGTACCGGCTGGCTGGAAACAAAATCGAATCCGGTTTGTTACTGTTTAAAGGAGAAAAAGAGAATTTCTTTCTGGCAATGATGCAGCCACCTAAAAGGGTAAACAACGACCAAATTCCTCCACGGGAATATGTATTCATTGTTGATGTTTCAGGATCAATGTATGGATTTCCACTGGATATATCTAAGAAACTTTTAAGAAACCTGATCAGTAATTTACGGACTGAAGATCGTTTTAACGTTTTACTATTTGCAGGCGGATCGCGGGTTTTTTCTGAACACTCTCTTCCGGCAACAAAAGCAAACATTTCCAATGCGATAAATCTGATTGATAATCAAAGAGGTGGCGGGGGGACAGAATTGTTGCCGGCATTAAAGAGAGCGCTCGCATTAAAAGGGACTGAAGATTATTCGAGAAGTTTTGTTATTGTTACCGATGGTTATGTAACCGTTGAAAAGGAAGCGTTTGACCTGATAAGGAACAACTTGTCCAATGCCAATTTTTTCTCATTCGGAATCGGTTCCTCAGTAAACCGGTATCTTATTGAAGGAATGGCACACGTTGGGTTGGGTGAACCCTTTATTATTATTAATGAACAGGAAGCAAGTCAAAAAGCCGGTAAATTCAGAAAATACATCCTGCATCCGGTTTTAACCAATATTAAAGTTGATTTTAAAGGCTTTGACACTTATGATGTTGAGCCCCTGAGCATTCCTGATGTGCTGGCACAACGACCTGTAATTATTTTTGGTAAATGGAAAGGCGAAGCAAAAGGTGAAATTATTTTACAGGGTAAGGGTGGCAAGGGAATGTATAATTACAAGATTAACGTTAGTAAGGTGAAGCCTAAACGTAGTAACATGGGTTTAAAATACCTGTGGGCAATGAAGCGCATCCGGATCCTGGATGATTTCAATAATCTTAATTCATATGGGAATAAATATGGTAAAGAAATCACCGATCTTGGATTAAAGTATAACCTCTTAACCCAGTATACCTCATTCATTGCCATCGATTCTGAAATCAGGAATAAAGACGGTAAGTTTACCACGGTTAAACAACCATTACCTCTGCCTCATGGTGTTAGTGACTATGCAGTTGGTGGTGTTGGGGCTCAAGTTAGAATGGCTTCCTCAAAATCGCTTGGTTTTTTCAAAAAAGTGAAGATGGAAGGTGATATAGCTTCCGAGTTTGAAGAATCAGTTGGAATTTCAGAGGCCCCGGAAGTGTTTCTGATGGTTGAAACAATGCCGGAATTTCCAGGTGGTATGGATGCCCTTACAGCATTCATTCAGAAGAACCTCAAATACCCGGGCAGTCTGTCAGAAAATCCAATCTACGGAAATGTATTTGTCCGTTTTTCAGTTGATGTTGATGGTTCTGTAATTGAAATTGAGATAATTAAGGGGCTTCATCCTGACCTTGATAAGGAGGCTGAACGCGTCATTAAGTTGACAAGCAAAATGTGGAAACCCGGAAAGCAGAAAGGCAAACCGGTAAAGGTTTTGATGATTATTCCTGTTAAATTTTATACTTTGAACAATAAGCGTTAAGAGCCTGGATTTCCCGGTTGTTAAACCTCATTCGAATTGCTTTGGAACCCCACAAATTAATACCAGAGGTTTATCTTTCGACTTGTTCCGGTACTGATGTTTTTCATTTGGCAGAACCAGTGCGAAATCACCTTTTTTAATTTTCTGTTCTTCCCCCTTTTCATTTACCAGGACGCCATGTCCCTCAATAATATAGTTCATATGTTCGTAATCATGTTGATGGTAGGGAGTAAAACCACCGGGTTCAACCGTAAATACACGGTACGAATACACAGGCGCCCCATCTTCACGTGAAAGTGGCACTTGTTTAAACGCTTTATTTGCACCCTTCATGTTTACTTCTTTTTTTTCTACCTGATTTAGAGTAACTATGTTCATCCGTAAATAATTTTTGTAATTAATTGAACTGATGTTAATTAAAAAATGATTGGCGGATGGAACCACTCCTTCCGTCGCTCTCTTATGAAATTATTTTCATTCTTTTTTATGAAATTTTGAATGAAAAAATTTCATATTCGTTTCATCACATTATTATTTTTTTCGCATAGATGACCCTTTTATGACCAATTCAGTTTTTATTATCTTCGTCTGGACCGGGTATTCCTTCTCTTTTTCTATCCTATCCAATAATAATCGGGCAGCATATTTACCAATCTCATAACCATGTTGTTCAACTGATGAAAGGGCCGGATTTGTCAGATTGGAAATTTGTCCATTGGTAAAACCTACGATAGCAATATCTTCCGGTACATTTAACCCCTTTGATTTGACAATCTTCATCGTTTCAGCAGC
>DAOVQI010000156.1 GCA_030628785.1 Bacteroidota bacterium | reverse complement strand
TTGGATTTTGAACTTTGGATTTTTTTAATCTCTACGGAATCACCCATATGATAAGGGAAATTTTTGAACTTAGCCCCGCCTGGGCGGGGCGATCTCATGATCCGCCAGCTGGCGGAGAGTAAATTCCGATACATTAAAATATTTGAAAAAGCCTGATTGGGATAATGGTAATTCAATTTTAGGCATAATATTTGAGTTCATATTGATAATTTTTTCAATATATACTTTTAACTTATCATTTAAAATGGAAATGATGAATAAAAAAATCACACTCGCAACTCTTCTTACATTAGTTCTTCTGAGTTGCTGCAACCTGTTTGCCCAGGGAAAATTCGAAGTAAAATTTGTCAATAATTACAGAGAAGATGCAGGAATCGCCTACAACTTCTTCATTGGAAATGATGCTGAGGATTTTGCTACCTCAATAAATGGATTTGGATCAGGTTTTATCATTGACATGTTCACCAGGAGGTATTCTATTGATCTTATTACGTTTGGAACAGAGTCGTTTAACCTTAGTCTGGGTGCAGGAGTTGCAATATCAAAATATCGTTTTTCGATTAGTAAGCTTTTCATTTACTCATATCTCAAAGCATCGGCAGGGTTTTTTCTGCTTGCAGACCACGAATGGTAACTTACTGTAAGTAATGCTAAAATAAGTGCAATCAATCCTGCCAAAACATATAAAAGCCACGGCATATTGATCCTGTAAGCAAAATTATTAAGCCATTTATGCATGAAATAATATGCCACAGGCCAAGCGATAATATTTGAGATCAGAACCCATTTGGAAAATTGTACGGAAAATAACTTCATTATTTCAATGCCCGTTGAGCCCATGGCTTTTCTTATTCCAATTTCCCTGGTTCGTTGGTTAGTAGTGTATGATGCAAGTCCGAATAAACCTAAACATGCAATGATAATCGCGAAGACCGAAAAAACTGAAAATATCTGTTTTGCCTTTATATCCTTATCGTACTGGTGTTTGAAATCCTCATCAAGGAAAGTAAATTCAAATGGATAATCTCCCGCAAATTTCTCCCAATTATCTTCAGCCAGTTTAATAACAGACTTAACATCTTCGGTATTGAATTTTATAATTGCATAAGTGCAATACCACTTAATATCATCTCTTAATGGATAAAGGATCCATGGTTCAATCTTATTATGTAATGAATAGAAATGAAAATCTTTAACTATACCTATAATTTTATAATTAATACTATCAACTGCAGGCCAGGGGCTGTAATCAAAAGAATTACTTAAAGGATCCTCCAGTTCACAGAATCTTGCAGTTTCTTCATTTATTATAGCAGCAAAACTATCAGTTGGCATTTTATTATTAAAATCCCGGCCTTCTACAATTTCCAACCCCAGCGTTTTAATATAGTCGAAATCTCCCCAGGCCACAAAAATAGCAGGATGCTTGTGCTCCGGGTAACCCTTTATGTGATGTCCCTGCTCGTTATGATGCCGGCCAGGCATGTTATCTGCAAATGATATTTGTTTAATTTCAGGATATTTCAGAAGTTCTTGTTTAAATAATTGCTGATTGTTTTTTAAGCCATACGGATGATTTACAATCAGCATTTGTTCTTTGTCAAATCCAAGGTTCTGGCTTTGTATATAATTCATTTGTTTGAAAACAATAAAAGTGCCAATAATAATTACAATGCATATTGTAAATTGAAATATGACCAGGACATTACGCAGCCAGCTTGTACTGGCTCCTCTCCGGTTAATAAATAAACCTTTCAAAACGGTAACCGGATTGAAGGAAGACAGTATAACAGAAGGATATAACCCGGCAATAACACCAAGGATAATGGCAAAAACCAATAAGCCTGGAATGATAAACGGGTGACTGAAATAATTCAGATGTAATACCTTTCCTGTAAGTACATTATAGTAGGGTATTATTAATTCGACCATTAACATACCTATACAAAGAGCAACGAAGCTCAACAAAATAGATTCTCCAAGGTACTGCATGATTAATTGCCGTTTGAAAGCGCCTACCACCTTTCGTATTCCAACTTCATGTGAACGGTTGATTGCCAAAGCCGTAGCCAGGTTCATATAATTAATACAACCGATTAACAGGATAAACAAACCTATAAGTCCAAGAATATAAATAAATGATGGAGTATTATGCTTTTTATCTATCATCTGGCTAAGGTGAACATCAGTTAACGGTAGCAGCCAAAGTTTATACCAAAAACCTTGTTCTTCATACCATTCAAACGACTTTCCCGAACCCTGAGCATAAGCCGGGCCAATATAGGTTTTGACAAAATTATCAAACTTCGCTTCCAGATTTGCAGGATCATAGTTTTCCGGTAAAACAACATATGATGAATACGTATGGTTAAACCAACCCTCATCCGTTACAGTTGCGTTGGGATGAGTTATCAATGAAAACATGATATCAAAGTAAAAATGGGAGTTTTTAGGCTGGTCTTTTACAACACCTGTTATTTCAAAATCTCTCCGATCAATCTGCTGCAGCATTTTGCCAATCGGGTCTTCATCACCAAAATATTTTCTGGCTATAGATTCCGTAATTACAATCGTATTTGGTTTGGATAGCGCAGTCTTCGGATTCCCACGAATAAAAGGAATAGTAAATACATCAAAAACAGTTGAATCAGCTCCTATTACATATTTTTCTGCAAAGGTTTTGTCTTTATATGCAAAAATATATTCACTATACCAGAGACATAACCTGGTTCCTGTTTCAATTTCCGGAAAGGTTTCCAGCATAACCGGAAGCATTGGTGGAGTAGTCCAGCCCGATTTATATTCTCCGTCTTCACTTTTTCCATCTCTGCATACCATATAAGTGCGATCTGCATTTTTATGATAGTGATCAAAGCTTAATTCATCATACACATATATAAAGATCAATACCGAACAGACAATCCCTAGGGCTAGTCCGATGATATTGATCAATGTAAATCCCTTATTGCGTATAAAAAAGCGAAATGTTGACAGCAAATAATTTCGAAACATATAAATAATACTTAAGAATCTGTTTTCTCCTGATCAACTCACGTGCCACAATCATAACGGCCTGATGATCTTATATTTAAGAATATTATTATTTAATTATTGTAAAAAATCATTACATTTGTTGTAAAGAAAATTTACAAATAAGTAAAATAATAAAAATAAACATAATTAAACCATGTGGTTATGGCAAAACCCGAAGGAAAACTGCTTATTATTGATGATGACAAAGATGTGCTGGAATCACTAAACATGTTTCTTAAATACGAATTTGCAAAAGTCATCACCACACGAAATCCGAACAGGATACATGAATTTATCAAAGCAGAAAACATTGATGTGATCTTACTGGATATGAATTTTGTCGCCGGTATTCAGACCGGAAACGAAGGGATTTTCTGGCTCCGGGAGATCCGGCAAATGGATCCGGCATTAGTGGTAGTTTTAATCACTGCATATGGTGACATTCAACTGGCAGTTAAAGCAATTAAAGAAGGAGCGACTGATTTTATTATTAAACCTTGGGACAACGACAAACTGGTTTCCACACTGAAAGCTGCATACCAGCTAAGGAAAACAAAACTGGAAGTAAGAAACCTGAAACAGAAGCAACAAAAATTACACGAAGATATAAACCGGCAGTTTAAAATCATTTGGGGATCATCCCTGCATATGCGTAAAGTTTACGAGACTGTACGCAAAGTTGCACCTACCGATGCAAATGTTTTAATTACAGGAGAAAACGGGACAGGTAAAGAATTGGTTGCCAGAGAAATTCACCGGTTATCAAACCGGAATCAGGAGGCATTTGTAAATGTTGATTTAGGCGCCCTGCATGAGAACCTGTTTGAAAGTGAATTATTCGGACATGTAAAGGGTGCATTCACTGACGCGCGGGAAGACAGGGCAGGGCGATTTGAAATAGCCAACGGTGGCACACTTTTTCTTGATGAGATTGGAAACCTGCCATTATTCCTGCAATCGAAAATATTAACTGCTATACACAATAAGGAAATTACCAGGCTTGGCTCAAATCACGCCATGCAACTGGATATCAGGCTAATTTCTGCAACCAATAAGAATCTGCACAACATGATTTCTGAGAACTTGTTCAGAGAGGATCTGCTATACAGGATTCAGACTTTACAAATTGAAATCCCTCCTCTGCGTAAACGACCTGAAGACATCGGCCAGCTTGCAAATAATTTTTTACAGGAATTTGTTCTCAAATATGAAAAGCCATACCTCAAGTTGAATCAAAATGCTATAGATAAGTTAGAACAACACTCCTGGCCCGGAAATGTAAGGGAATTGAAACATACAATCGAAAAGGCAGTAATTCTATGTGATTCAGAAATAATTTCAGCCAGGGACTTTATGTTTACCTATGAACCGGCATCCATTACTTCCGGCAAGATGCTAAGATTATCCGAAGTGGAAAAAAATACCATTATTGAAACCCTGAACATTAACAAAATGAACCTTTCGGAAACGGCACGTAAACTGGGAATCAGCCGGCCAACACTTTATAAAAAAATTAAAAAATACCACATAAGTCTATGATCCTGAAAAAATATTATACCCAAATTATCATACGGATTCTTCTGCTGGCCCTGACAGCGCTGGCATTCACCTGGTCCTGGACAAACCTTAACAACCTGTTCACTTTCCTTATTACCGGTTCGTTATTCTTAATCCAGATTTTGTTGTTAATCCACTACCTCAACAAAATCAACCGCGATCTCAACAGGTTTTTCCACGCAGTTAAAGACAGCGACAGCACTGAATCTTTTTCCTCTGTAAAAACCGGAAAAGATTATTCAAAGCTTAATTGTTTATTTGACGAGATCAATGAAAACCTGCAACATGTTAAAATAGAAAAGGAAAACCAATATTTTTATCTGAAATACATTGTTGAACATGTGGATGTGGGATTGATTGCTTTTGAAAATTCCGGACGCATAGATCTGGCAAACAGAGCTGTTAAAAAGTTGCTTAAATTGCCTGAATTAAGGCATATAGAAAAGATGAATTCAATCCATCCTGAATTTGAGAACAAATTAAGGAAGCTTAATTCTGGCCAGCAAAAACTCATGGTGCTTCCCGTTAATGATGATACTTTACATTTGCTTATCCGTGCAACTGAGTTCAAATTACTTGAAAAGAGGATCAAACTAGTTTCTTTTCAGAACATCCGGACTGAACTGGATGAAAAGGAGCTGGAATCCTGGCAAAAATTAATCAGGGTCCTTACCCATGAAATCATGAATTCAGTATCACCCATCGCCTCACTGGCAACAACTCTTTCGAGGATATTTAAATATAACGGACACATAAAAACCCTGAATGAACTTAAGGAAAACAATGTTAAAGACACAGTTACCGGCCTGGAAATCATCCAGAAAAGAACAAAAGGCTTACTTGAATTTATTAAACAATACCGCAAAGTAAATTTATTACCAAAACCCGACATATCCCTGATCAAGGTTTCAGAACTGCTTAATGATACCAAACGATTGTTCGAAGATGAATTCGGGAAACATGGCATACAGGTATTTGCTCAGGTAATACCAGAATCATTAACACTCCGTGCCGATAAAAAATTAATCGAACAGACACTGATTAATCTGATCAATAATTCATTATGGGCTTTGGAAGGGAAAATGAATGGTCAAATTCTATTAAAAGGTTTTATAAATACGGATAGCCGGAAAATCATCCAGGTAATCGATAACGGGATTGGTATTCCCGAAAACATAAAAGACCATATTTTCACCCCTTTCTTTACCACACGCGAAAAAGGATCAGGCATCGGTCTTGGTTTGTCCAAGCAGATTATGCATTTGCATAAGGGAAATATTTTATTTAAAAGTATTCCCAACCAGGAAACTACGTTTAGTTTGGTCTTTTAATTAAGAATACGTTAATTTCATTTCTCTATGATTTTGTAATTTTCTTCAGACAAGAAAAAACCCTCCAATCGCATGACAGGAGGGTTTAATTGTTTTCTGATGAATTATTCCTGTTGGAGACTATCAAGCATTTCTTTTGCTTTCATGGCTTTGTTATAGGAAGCCATCCAGGTGGTATCCAGATCATAGGCTTTCATAAAGCTTTCATAAGCTTTCCCGTACTCTTCTACTTTCATAAAATAGTCTCCTTTTGAATCATATGGATTAGGCAGGTTTGGTTCCAGTTCGATATACTTGTCAAAAGCAGATTTTGCATCTTCGAATTGTTCGAGCTGTATATAGGCATAACCTAACGTGTTGTAAATTGGGGCTTGGTTTTCAGCAATCTCAATCACCTTTTTCAAAGTTAATACCCCACCTTCATAATTTCCAATGATGTATTGGAAAAAATACAGATAAAAATAAGCATCTTTATCCTTCGGATATATGCTTACCAATTCCTCACCAATTTCTGTAGCATCAGCTTTCGTATCTTCCAGAAATTTTTCAAGGGCATTTTTAAGCAATTCCTCTCCTTTACTTAAATCATATTCGCATTCAACAGCTTTTCCTGCATATTCTTTGAAACTTTCTTCATTGCCAAAATACAGGTCATAAGTAGCCATTTGATAATAAGCCATAAAAAAGTCAGGATCTTCTATGAGAGCTTTTTCGTATAAATTTCTCGCCTTTGCAAGTTCAACTTGCTCGCCAGCTTTATATGCTTTCATATACAGCTCTTTAGCTGTTTCAGATTTTGTGGTAACAGGGATCTTCTCTTCCTTTACTTCTGTCTTACAAAATGAAAGAAATAATAGAAGTAAAAATACAACCAGGATTTGACAGGGCTTTAATTTTCTCATAATTAAACTTTTTAGATTAAAATATTAAACAAAAGTTTTGTAAGTTAAGAAAAATCAGGCAACTTGTAAAGGTGCCATCTGAGGGATCACTGCGTGATGACACAAAACCCTTCAGGTCTTTTTTTATTTTAGTAAATTAGCATTAATAAGTTCTGCTTATTATATTACCTCATACAAATAAAATCAAAATGAAAATCCTTAAAAAGAATTATCACGTAAAAAAGGGTTTACTGTTAACAGTATCTTTCGCTATTATTCTGAGCTTGATACCCGTATCTGCCCAGAAAAAATTACCCGTAACCGACGGCCAAACCCGGCTGAAACTGTTTGACCAACATGTAACCATGAAGGCCGAATCCCAGTTCAAAGACCTGAAATGGCAATTTCTTGGTCCGAAAAATATTAGCGGACGTTGCACCGACGTAGAGGTGGTTGCCCCCAAAGGGAAATATTACACTATATACGTAGGATCTGCTTCGGGAGGAGTATGGAAAACAGTGAATGAA
>DAOVQI010000047.1 GCA_030628785.1 Bacteroidota bacterium | reverse complement strand
CCAAAACCTGGAGAGCACAAAACAACTGGAAGAAGCCTCGGAAAAACTGGATGAACTGGGTAATAGCCTGAAAAAGCTGGTAGAACAGTATAAGTTGTAGGAACAATGAATAAAAAAGAAGAAGAATTCAAAAAACGGCTTTTAGCTACTTACAAGATTGAAGCTGATGAGCACCTGAAAGCCATTTCTTCCGGCTTACTGGAACTGGAGAAAGTTAAAAATTTTAAAGACCAGGTAAAAGTAGTAGAGACAATCTTCCGTGAGACTCACAGTCTGAAAGGGGCTTCCCGTGCGGTTAATTTACGGGATATTGAAACCGTTTGTAATTCTCTTGAAAGTATATTTGGAAGCTGGAAACAAAAAAAGATAAAACCACCACCCCGATTCTTTGACAAACTTCATGATGCTATTGACTTTATGACAGAGGCTCTATCCACCCCGGAAATAGATGAAGTCAAAATTAAGGATCATGTCCCAAAGATTTTAGAGCAACTCAACGAGGTGGAAGTAGAACAAAATGGGGGTGAGAAAAAAACCGAAGATGTTTCAGCTCTGGAGATAGAACCCATTCTTACACAAACTCCGGGAAAAGAACAGCTTGAAAAAGAAAAACCGGAAATTGTTGAAAAAGAACCTCAGCTAAAAAGAGAAAAACAGGCAACAGCCGAAACAGTAAGGATATCTAAAGCAAAGCTGAATTCCTTATTGATGCAAACAGAAGAAATGCTGTCAACAAAATTGAAGTTAATCCAGCATTCTGCCGATATTCAGGATATCAGATCCATTCTCGCTCAGTTGAAAAAAGGATTCACAAAACTTCTTCAGGAAAACAGAAACATTCGGCAATCCAAAAAGAATAAATCTGATAATCACCACCGTGCACTAATACAATTTTCCAAACAGTTGGAGACCTGGGAAAAAAATTATGACATTGTCAAATTAATGGAAAACAAACTTTCGGAGCTGATAAAGTCAACAGGGCAGGATCAGAGGTCAGTGGGCAGAATGGTGGACAATCTGCTGGATGAAATGAGGAATGTATTGATGCTTCCCTTCTCTTCGCTTTTGGAAATTTTTCCGAAATTTATTCGCGATCTTGCACGAGACCAAGGGAAAAGGGTGGATTTGGTAATTGAGGGCGCCGAGAATGAGATCGATAGACGGATCCTCGAGGAAATGAAGGACCCTCTCATCCATCTGGTAAGAAATTGCATAGATCATGGCATTGAAAAGCCTGAAGAAAGAGTGAAAAACAAAAAGCCCCCATCCGGAAAGGTTGTCATTTCTGTTACCCAGTTACCAGGAAATAAAGTTGAAATTCTTATTTCAGATGACGGGGCAGGAATTGATCTGTCAAAAGTGAAAGAGAAGGCTGTTAAGGAAGGGATAATATCAGAAAAGGAGAAAAAAGAGCTAACGGATCAGGAGGCTGAGGCGCTTATTTATCATTCGGGAATTTCAACCAGTCCTATTATAACCGACATTTCAGGCAGGGGGCTTGGCCTGGCTATTCTCCGGGAAAAAGTGGATGCTCTCGGTGGCACTGTCTCGATGAAATCCGAACTTCATAAGGGGACAACCTTTTGTGTAAATCTTCCCCTTACACAGGCGACATTCAGGGGTATTTTCGTTCAGGTATCTGAGGAAACGTTTGTTATCCCTACAGCAAATGTTGAGCGGACTTTAAGGATAAAACAGAATGAAATAAAAATGGTTGAAAACAAACAAACCATTTCACTAAACGGCAGTACTATATCATATATTCACCTAAGCGATGTCCTGGAACTCAGACGAAAAGTCAGAAACCTGCCTGACATGCCAGGCAGGGAAGAGAAAGCAGATACTATCCAGGTACTGATCCTGGGCGCCGGTGATAGCCGAATTGCCTTTGGTGCAGATGAGATCCTGAAAGAGCAGGAAGTCCTTGTCAAATATCTTGGTAATCCCCTTTCCCGCGTCCGGAATATCGGAGGAGCTACGGTACTGGGATCAGGCAAGGTGGTTCCTATCCTGAATGTTTCCGACTTGCTTAAATCAGCTGTTACCGGGGCTGTTCCAGTTGAAAGAGCCGCGGAAGCAGAAAGAGAAGAAGAAGCAAAACAAAAATCTGTTGTAGTCGCAGAAGATTCAATCACTGCCAGGATGTTGCTCAAAGATATTTTGGAATCGGCAGGATTTCTTGTTAAAACTGCAGTTGACGGGGCAGAAGCGCTATCCTTCCTGAGAGAAGGTGATTTTGATATACTTGTATCGGATATTGATATGCCAAGAATGGACGGTTTCGAACTTACTTCAAAGATCCGTGCTGATAAAAAACTGGGCGAATTGCCTGTTGTACTGGTAACGGCACTTAAATCCCGTGAGGACAAGGAACGTGGCATGGAGGTGGGTGCCAATGCTTATATTGAGAAAAGCACCTTTACCCCGCAAAATTTGCTGAGTGTAGTGAGTAAGCTGGTGTGATGGATGTATGAATTATGAATTATGATTGATGAGTGGGTGAGACCTGCCAGCGTCTGTAAGACATGGCAGAGTCTGTGAAGGGATAAAGGTTGAGGTTGAGGTTAAGAAGAAGATACCCGTCCGACTGGACGACGCTATTCGTTCGGGTGGGGGTGTACTGGGTACTTGGTGACTGGGAGACCCTGTGAAATAGCTTCGCGTCACTCCGTGAATTTCACAGGGCAAGCTGGGTGACTTGGAGAATAACGAATGAAGAATGTCGAATATCGAACTAAGCGCAGCGGTCTCATGAGGTTTAGCGAATAATTACGAAGTAAACCTGCAACCCGTAACGAAACCGAGAACTGAGAACCGAGAACGGAAAACTGAAAACTAATTATAATGGAACCAAACAAAATTAAAGTCCTGATAGTTGACGATTCACCGTCTGTCCAGGACCTTTTAATCTATATTCTTACCTCAGATCCCGGGATTGAGGTAATTGGAACAGCTTATACAGGGAAACGGGCAATTAAATTTCTGGAACGCAATAAGCCCGATATCATTACCATGGATATGGATATGCCGGAAATGAATGGACTGGAAGCGACCAGGATTATTATGGAAACAAATCCTGTTCCCATAATAATTGTAACCGCATCCTGGTCACCATACGATGTTAAGTCAACATATAAGGCTACAGAGGCAGGCGCCCTTGCTATTATGGAAAAACCGAGGGGCATCGGTCACCCTGACCACAACATGATGGCGTTGGAGCTGGTCCAAACTGTGAAGCTTATGTCAAAGATAAAAGTGGTAAAAAGATGGCCCGAAACCAGGCGGGAGCCAATAAAGGTTAAAGTTCCACCTTCTATACCAAAACCGGAACAAATAAAGGCGGATATAAAACTCGTTGCCATTGGCGCATCCACCGGCGGCCCGCTTGCCCTTCAAAAAATTCTCTCCTTGCTTCCAAAAAACCTGCCGGTTCCCATATTAATTGTTCAGCATGTTGCAAAAGGATTTCTAAAAGGCCTTGTTGAATGGCTTAGTGAGACCACAGGTCATAATGTTCATATTGCTTCTAATAATGAGAATCCCAAACAAGGAAATGTTTATGTTGCCCCAAATGGATTTCAGATGGGTGTTAAAATAGGCGGGAAACTGGTGCTGAGAAAGGATATGCCGGAATATAATCTCTGCCCTTCAGTATCTTATCTTTTCCATTCCGTTGCCGAAGTCTTCAGAGAAAATGCGATTGGCGTGTTGTTAACCGGTATGGGGAAAGATGGCGCTTATGAGCTAAAACAGATGAAAGACCATGGAGCTGTAACCATTGCGCAAAATAAAGAAAGTTCAGTTATTAATGGCATGCCGGGGACTGCTGTCAAACTCGGGGCTGCAAAATATATCCTGTCCCCTGAACAAATTGCCGGAACAATTGAACAATTAGTTAGAAGAAAAAAGTTATAAGTTAAATGTTATACGTTAAATGTTAAAAGTGGATGGCATGAGCGGTGGAGATCCGTCCGACCGCTTTCAGTCGGTCCGACGGATGTAGGGGTGGCTGGATGGAGCCGAATTGTATTCGGCTGGAAAAAGACCTGCCAGCGCCCGCCCAGTGAAATCCACGAAGTGGTGCTAAGCTATTTCACAGGGTAAACTGGAGAAGAAAATTAGAGAAAAAAAGTAGTAAAATCGCAACTTTATCTAATAATAAATCAACGAATATTTTAAAATGAAAAAATATCTTTTTTATTGGATGCTGATACTTTTATCACTATCGGGCAATGCACAAGTAAAACTTTCATCAATCCACAAACAGAATGAAATAAAATTTGAGCATATTACTGTAGATCATGGGCTTTCTAATAACTCAATACTTTGTATTATTCAGGACAATAAAGGTTTTCTTTGGATAGGCACAAGTGATGGGCTTAATAAATATGATGGTAACAGCATAACTAATTACTATTACAACCCTGATGATCCAAATAGTCTTTCAGGCAACGTAATTCAGGTTATTTTGGAAGATAAATCAGGTAAACTTTGGATTGGAACCCGTGAAGGATTAAATAAATTCGATCCAAAAACCGAAAAATTTACTGTTTATAAATACGACCCACAGGATTCAGAAAGCCTTTCACATAACAATGTCCGGTCAATATTTGAGGATAGTTCGGGTACGCTTTGGATTGGAACATGGGGAGGTGGACTTAATAAACTTGTCCCGCCTGCCCCGGATTCTTCGGGGAGTGACAATGAGGGATCTCCTCCGATGTTCATCCATTACCAACATAGCCCACAAGATCCAGAGAGTCTTTCCGATAACTGGGTTTTGACAATATTTGAGGATAGTTCAGGTAGACTTTGGATTGGAACCGTTGGAGGATTAAATAAACTTGTCCCGGGCGAAGACGAGGGATCTCCTCCTACCTTTATTCACTACAAAAACGATCCGCAGGATCCGGAGAGTCTTTCTCACGGCTCTGTCAAATCAATACTTGAAGATAATTCAGGTATTATTTGGATTGGGACAAATATAGGTGGACTTAATAAATTCATTCCGCCTGCCCCGGATTCTTTGGGGAACGATAGTGAGGGACCTGACCGGTTCATCCACTACCAACACAACCCAAAGAATCCGGGGAGCCTCTCGGATAACAATATCCGATCAATATTTGAGGATAGTTCGGGTATTCTTTGGATTGGAACCTATACTGGCGGACTAAATAAATTCGATCCCAAAACCGAAAAATTTACTGTTTACAAAAATGATCCTCAAGACCCCGAGAGTCTTTCCCAAAACAGTGTAACGCCTATAATTGAAGATAGTTCGGGTATTCTTTGGATTGGAACAGGGGGAGGTGGCGGACTAAATAAAATTGATCCTAAAATAAAAAAAATTACTGCTTATAAACATGATCCACAATATCCGGAGAGTCTTTCTCACAACGCTGTCAGATCAATAATTGAAGATAAGTCAGGTATTATTTGGATTGGAACACTTGATGGTCTTAATAAATTTGATCGCAAAACAAGAAAATTTACTGTTTATAAAAACGATCCGCTGGATACGGAAAGTCTTTCTCACAACCTTGTCATGTCAATGCTTGAAGATAAGTCAGGTAACCTATGGATTGGAACTGGAAATGGACTCAATAAATTTGATCCCAAAACAGAAAAGTTTACTGTATATCCTGAAAGTTTTTCCAAGTATTATATTATATCAATACTTGGAGATAGATCAGGCAACATTTGGATTGGAGCTATAGGTGGACTTTTTAAATTTAATCCCAAAACAGAAAAGTTTACTGCTTACAAAAATGATCCAAAGAATCCGGAGAGTCTTTCTCACAACATTATCATATCAATATTTGAAGATAGTTCAGGTAACCTTTGGATTGGAACCGAAGGTGGCTGGCTTAATAAACTTGTCCCGAGCGATAGCGAGGGATATCCGAACGATAGTGAGGCCCGCCTGCCGGACGGGCAGGGATCTGACCGGTTCATCCATTACAAACATGACCCTCAAGATCCGAATAGTCTTTCTCACAACAGTGTCAGATCAATATTTGAAGATAGTTCGGGTAGACTTTGGTTTGGAACCGGAGGTGGTGGACTCAATAAGCTTGTCCCGCCTGCCCCGGATTCTTTGGGGAACCAAAGTGAGGGACCTGATAGGTTTATCCATTACACCACAAAAGATGGCTTACTTAATAATACAGTATATGAATTATTGGAGGATGATAAAGGAAATATTTGGATAAGTACTGGTAAAGGCTTGTCAAAGTTTACACCCCCAAAATCCCCCCTCAAGGGGGGAATTCAAAGGGGGGTATTTACAAATTATAGCTTATTGGAAGATTTGCTTCAGGATGATGAATTTCATGGCCCTGCTGCTTGTAAAAGCAAAAGTGGCGAGATGTTTTTTGGTGGGATTAATGGTTTTATTACCTTTTTTCCTGATAGTATAAGTAGTATAAAGGATAATTCTTTTATACCTCCTGTAGTAATTACAGAATTTAAATTATTTAATGAATCTGTTTTTCCCGGTGAAGATTCACCTCTGAAAAAATCAATTACATACACGAAAGAAATAGAGTTAAACTATAAACAAAACTTTCTTTCATTTGAATTCGCAGCCTTGAATTTTACAAACCCTGAAAAAAATCAATATAAATACCGAATGATCGGTCTGGATGCAGATACAGTGTATGCCGGAATTAGAAGGTTTGCTGACTATTCTGAAATTAGACCAGGCGAATATACTTTCTGGGTCACAGGGTCCAACAATGATGGTATTTGGAACGAAGAGGGAACATCCATTAGAATCATTATTCGACCGCCATTATGGAAAACCAATATTGCTTATGCTTTATACATAATTACAGTTATATTAGGTTTATATGCATTAATAAAAATCAGGGAAAGAAAACTACAAAGAGATAAGAATGTTTTGAAAATGAAGGTGAAAGAACGAACCCGGGAACTAAAGGATGCACAGGAGGATTTAGTTCGTAAGGAGAAACTTGCTGTCCTTGGCCAGCTTGCCGGTGGGGTAGGACACGAACTACGTAACCCGCTGGGAGCTATTAAAAACGCTGCTTACTTCCTCAATATGGCGTTCGAAAAGCCAGAAACAGATGTTAAGGAAACACTTGAAATGCTGGAGAACGATGTTGGCAGGTGTGAGAAGATTATCGGTAACCTTCTCGATTATGCCCGTCCGAAATCCCCGGCAAAACAAAAGTTAGATATCAATGAGGTCATCCGGAAAGCTTTGTCTCACTTAAAAGTGCCTGAAAATGTTAAGATAGTGAACCAGCCTGGCAAAAAAATACCGGATATCTTAGCTGATTCAGGTCAGTTGGAACAAGCCTTTGGCAACATTATCCTCAATGGTATCCAGGCTATGCAGGAAGGTGGACAGTTAGTTGTTAAAACTGAAGTCACAGAACCGGGATGGATAGCTGTCTCGGTTTTAGATTCCGGTATGGGCATCCCCAAAGATGATATAAAGAAAATCTTCGAACCCTTATTCACAACAAAAGCCAAGGGTATTGGCCTTGGTCTTGCACTTACAAAAACTCTGGTTGCAGGAAACGGAGGTACAATAGAAATAAAGAGCGAAGCCGGAAAAGGCAGCACTTTTATAATTAAGTTACCTGTCAGTAAAAAGGAGGAATAATAAGATGAAATACAAAGCAAACATACTTCTGGTGGATGATAATGTAAATCTTAACAGGATCATGTCACTGATCCTTGGTCGTAAAGGCTATGAAGTCACTACTGCCGAAACCGGGTTCGAAGCAATCGACATGGTTAAAGAAAAGCCGTACGACATAATCTTTATGGATATTAAGCTGCCGGTAATGGACGGGGTGGAAACCTATAAGAAGATAAAAAAGATGAGATCTGATACGGTGGTTATGATGATGACCGCTTATGCAGTTGAAGACCTTGTTCAGGAAGCCCTGAGGGAGGGAGCGTATGGTATTATCTATAAACCTATGGATATTAATAAAGTGGTCGGAATTATCGAAGAAGCAAAGAAAATAAAAAAGGGAGCATTGATAATGGTGGTTGATGATGATCCTGGAACCTGTACAAGTTTCAGGAATATCCTGAACAAACAGGGTTATAGGGTTGGTGTTGCAAATAATGGCGATAAAGCTATCGAAATGGCGAAAAATAAAAAATATGACATAATATTTATTGATATGAAGCTGCCGACTATAAACGGACTGGAAACCTATATGGCTATTAAAAAGGTCAATCCTGAAGCAGTGGCTGTTGTTATGACAGCCTACCGCCATGAAATGAATGAGTTGGTAGACGAAGCTATAAGAAATAATGTATACACCTGCATTTACAAACCATTAGATATGGGAGAAACACTCAAGATGGTTGAGGATATTATGAAGCGGAAGGGCGGAAGGTGAATGTTATATGTTATAAGTTATATGTTAAACGTAAGAAGGTAAAGGTGTATGGTTCGATGTCTGATGGTAAAAAAAATATGTAAGAGGAAATTACCCTGAAGGGGTAAAACAACAATAGCCCCGTCCCGATTGCTATCGGGAGAGCCCGGGGAGAAGGAACAAATAGCCGGCAGCAAATTCAGGGAGCAGTGGCAGAAGGCAGGATTGTAAGGATGAAAGATGGGTTGCAGGTTGCGAGTTACAAGTTACATGTTTAAAATAGAAACCAGAAACGAGGAACAAGGAACCAGTTAAGTAGAGCCGAATTTTATTCGGCTGGAAAAAGACCTGCCAGAGTCTTTAGTACCTGGCAGGGTCTGTTAAGGAATGGAGGCTGAGGTTGAGGTTGAGAAGAAGAAGGGGAAGTTGCTGGGTACTGGGTGCTGGTTATTAAAAGCCGGAGCTGACCCGTCCGACGATTAACAGTGAGCAAATGACAACATTGGATACGAACAAAACAAGTAAATTAAACTAAAATACCTTCAACATGGATGGGACTAAAAACAAACTGATCGTAATAGCGGAAGACAGCATAACCCAGGCCGAACAGCTAAAATATATCCTTGAGAAGGAGGGCTTCCGTGTTTTACATGGACTGAACGGAATAGAGGCTTTTGATATAATCAAACGTGAAAGACCGCTGGTAATCATTTCGGATATAATGATGCCTGAAATGGATGGCTATGAACTATGCAAACGAGTAAAAGCAAATGAAGAGTTAAAAGAAATTCCTGTTATCCTGTTAACGGTGCTTTCTGATCCAACCGATGTTATTAACGGTCTCGAATGCGGAGCCGATAACTTTATTACCAAGCCTTATAATGAGGACTATCTAATATCAAGAGTTCAAAATATCATTACAAATTTTGAGCTTAGAAAGGACCGGTACGCTGAAATGGGCATTGATATATATTTTAACGGTAAAAATTATCGTATTACTTCAAGAAGGCTTCAGATATTAGACCTTCTGTTATCAACCTATGAGAATTCAATCCAGAAAAATATTGAGCTGGGAAAGGCAAATAAAGAACTTATAGCTACACAAAAGGAACTTGAATATCTGAATAAGAATCTGGAAAAGGAAGTTGAAGAACGTACCCAAAAGATAACCCGGTTAAATACTTTGCTGGAAGCCATTCGTAATATTAATCAGTTGATTGTCAAAGAGAAAGAACCAAGAATAATGCTTCAAAAAGCCTGTATAGATCTCGTTAAAGTACGTAATTACCAGTATGCATGGATCATGATATTGGATGAAAAAGGCAAAGTAGTGTATGCAATTCAGGAAGGTATAGGCAACGAATTCCAGACCCTGGAAAAGGATCTCAAAAAAGGCAGATGGCCGGTTTGTTGTCAAAAGACCATGAAACAATCAGAGATCGTAAAAACGAAGGACCAGAAGAAAGAATGCAAAGGTTGTCCATTGGTTATAAACAGGAGTGGAATGGGATGTCTGACCGTTCAGTTAGAATATAGTGGCAGAATTTATGGCATTTTGGTAATTAACCTGGCGTCTGAGTCCTTAACCAACGAAGAGGAACATAATCTTTTATTTGAGGTTGCAGGTGATCTTTCTTTTGCCCTTCATGATATTAAACTGGAAGAAGAACACAGAAAAGCAAATATTGAATTACAAAAACGAACTCATGATCTGAATAAAAGGTTAAAAGAAATTTATTGTCTTTATGGGATCGATGAAATAAGTACTTTGCCCGGCATCACATTATCGGAAGTTTTTAATGAAACGATACGGTTAATACAAACAAGCTGGCAATATCCTGAAATCACGGCAGCAAAGATCACGTTTGAAGGAAAGGATTATCAGTCGGATAATTTCAAGAAGACAAAATGGCTGCTTCAAACCGATCTGGTTTTAAATAAGAAAAAAGCTGGATCGATCGAGGTTTATTACCTGGAGAAAAATCCGGATGTATTTGGCGGACCTTTCCTGGAAGAAGAAATGCACCTCCTCCAAAGAATTGTCAAACAGTTAGGTAAGTTTATTATACGACTGAGAGAAGAAAAGGAACTCATTGTAGCGAAAGAAAGAGCTGAAAAAGCCGACAGACTTAAATCGTCATTCCTGATGAATATGTCGCATGAAATCAGGACACCCATGAACGCAATTATTGGATTTTCTGATTTATTATTAAACCCTGAAATTTCAAAAAAAGAACAAGACAAATTCGTTGAGGTAATTCAGGAAAGTGGCGGCCGCTTACTTCATCTGATCGATGATATCCTTGATATCTCGAAAATGGAATCAGGTTTACTAACAATTTCTAAAGTCAAGTGCTCTGTACTTAAACTACTTAGTGAACAGGTTATGAATTTTAACGACCTGAAAATAAAGATGGAGAAAGAAAAAGTTGAAATCAGATTAGACAAGAATGCCACCAGACAAGACTATACGTTAATAACTGATCCTTACAGGTTAAAACAGATACTAACCAATCTTATTGATAATGCCCTGAAATATACCGAATCGGGTTTTATAGAAATAGGTTATTCAATTCTGTCTGCTAAACATCCAGAGAAAAAGGGAAAAACTGGTGAGGCTCTCTCCTTTATCAGGTTTTATGTCAAAGATACCGGTATAGGGATCCCGGAAGATCATATTGATTACATTTTTGACCGGTTTATAAAAGTGGAGGATAAAACAAAACTATATGGCGGGGCAGGGCTTGGTCTGACGATTACAAAAAACCTGGTAAACATGATGGGTGGAGAGATATGGGTTGAATCTGTTGTTAACCAGGGCTCCACATTTTATTTTACATTACCTTTTGAGGCTTCTGATAAAGAAATTAAAGATATTGGCCTGAAGGATAAAATTCCTGTCAAATTTGAATGGACAGATAAAGTGATCCTTATCGCCGAGGATGAAGAAAGCAACTATAGCTTGCTTGAACACATATTGAAAAAAACGAAGGTACTGTTATTATGGGTAAAAAACGGAAAGGAAGCAGTTGATATGTGCCGGTCAAATAAAAACATAAATCTCGTTCTTATGGATATTAAAATGCCGGAGATGGATGGATATACTGCAACAAGGTCAATCAAAAAATTCAGGAAAAATCTTCCTGTAGTTGCAATAACTGCATATGCAGCGGAGGGAGAGAAAGAAGAAAGTATCAAGGCGGGTTGTAGTGATTATTTAGCGAAGCCGATAAAAGCTGATGAACTTTTACCATTAATTGATAAGTATATTGAACGGGGAAGGAAGAAGGATGAGGGAATGGAATAATGCCCGCCCGTACCGAACGGTACGTTCGGGCGGGGAATAATGGAATAATGCCTGCCCTGTGAAATAGCTTCGCTTCACTACGTGAATTTCACAGGGCAAGCTGGGAGATTGGGAGAAGAGGAGACTAGGCGAGAGAAAGGGAAGGGAATTGAATAATGAATATCCAATATCGAATTTCGAATAATGAATGATGGGGTAATTGGGAGAGACCTGCCAGGGTCTGGAAGACCTGGCAGAGTCTGGGAAGGGGACAGGGAGACTGTGTGACTGTAAGAAAGGGGGGAAGTGGCAGTGGCAGGAATAAGTATGCAGTAATCAGTCGCCAGAGCAATTACCCCGGAGGGGTAACATTATTGTAGAAAATACAGCAAACAAAGAAGACGCGCCGGAACTGCCGGATTTGATTAGTGTTACAGCCGTTTCATCCGGCGCAAAATAACAGCCCGGGGGCAATAAGTAAAAAAGTAAAAAGGGTGCCGGGTATAATGAATTTCGAAATAGGCGCAGCGATCTTATAAGCGTTAGCGAATGATACGAGCGAACCTTTGAGCGAACTTGAGAGCGAAAACCTCATGAGCGGGATTGTGTGCCTGCATATGGGTAACGAATAACAAAGCGAGTTAATGACCATAAATGACGCTCGCGTGAGCGAGCTAATAACGCCCGAAGGGCAAATGACAGTATACAAAATGATCCTGCATTTAAAAAACATACCATTAGATGGATAAAACAAATAACAACCTAATAATAATTGCTGAAGACAGCCCCACACAGGCTGAAAATCTGAAGTATATACTTGAAAAAAACGGGTATAAAGTGGCGCATGGTTTAAATGGTCGGGAAACCCTGAACCTGGCTAAAAAGGATAAACCATTATTGATTGTTGCCGATATACTTATGCCTGTTATGAATGGATATGAGTTATGCAGACGAATAAAGGCTGATGAAAATCTCAGAGAGGTCCCTGTTATCCTTTTGACATCCCTTACAGATGCAGAAGACGTACTAAAAGGGCTGGAATGCGGAGCTGACAGTTACGTGATGAAACCCT
>DAOVQI010000238.1 GCA_030628785.1 Bacteroidota bacterium | reverse complement strand
GTAAATTTCATCAAATCGTCTAAAAATGAACCTGTTGAAAATGAAGAAATAAAAAAACCGGATGCAGACGAAACATTAGTTGAAAACTATACCAATGTGGAGTTTGAAGACCTGGAAGAAAAGAAGGAATAAATAAAAAAAGCCCCGGTCGGGGCTTTTTTTTATACATCTTTTTATGATTAAGACATAACATTTTTTAAAAATTGCTACAATGAACCAGATTGTATACAAGCCAATCGGGTATATTCAAACTCCATTCCAACGACCTGAGAATATGCCGATACAGCCAAGTGCCACCGAAGGAACTACAGGTAAAGTGGTTCTGTATCATGATTTTACAGCAGGATTAAAAGATCTGGAAGGTTTTTCACATGCTTATCTAATCTATCATTTACATTTATCAAAAGGGTTTTCCTTACAGGTAATTCCCTTTCTTGATAAAAAGCCACGGGGATTGTTTGCTACCAGAGCACCAAAAAGACCTAATCCTATCGGTATTTCAATTGTACAAATCGAACGAATTGAAAACAACGTTATTCATATTTCCAATATCGACATGGTAAACAATACCCCTTTATTGGATATTAAACCCTTCATTCCTAATTTTGACAATCCGGAGAAAGTCAAAACCGGATGGTTCGCTAACGTAAGTTCAAATTTTCCCAAACAAAAATCAGATAACCGGTTTAACTAAGTAAAGGTGCAAGCCATAAGCTAATTTCGACTCTTCCGTTCCTGGCCCAGAATCTTCCTAACCGTATTTCTCCATTTTTTCCTCAATCGTTACATCCTGGTTTATTCTGCTATGGATCTTTAAATTAGCCAAAATCTCCGATGCGCCGTTTTCGAAACAGGTTACCTGAACTTTTTTTATAAGTTCCATGATTTGGTCATAGTCTCCCTCCAGTACCGTTTCAAAAGGACAAACCATGAATTTTATGCCAGACTCCTGAATAACCTGGATTGCGGCATCAATTATTTTATACGAATGAATGTTTTCAGCTGTAGGTAGAATTTGGATCGCTACGTTCACTTTATTTTTCATAATGATTCGTTTAAATTGAAATTAGGTTATGGGTTTCGGGTTTATTTTCAAATATAGCATCGTCCAGCTTTAATTCTTCTAACTCCACTCATTATTCTTTCCTGTAAATATAAAAAATCCTAAAAATCTTCACTTTGCTAATCTAAAGGAAGGAGTTCTTCGGACAAACTTTTTTAACATGAACACGTGAACACATTCACACACAAAAACTCCTTAAACAATTTAGCAGTTTAGCCATTTATCAAACAACCAGCAACTTCCCCTTCTTCTTCTCAACCTCAATCTCAGCCTTTCCTTCACAGACTCTGCCCCGCCTTCGCATACTACGGCGGGCAGGCAGGTTTTCCCTGCCCGACTGCGTCATTCAGGCGGGCAAACCCTAGCAGGTCTTTTTCCAGCCGAATGTAATTCGGCTCTACTGAACTGATTTCCGGTAAATAGTTTCCTGTTTGTTAATTTAACCAGTCAGGGCATTACTAAATTACTTCCCAAATAACGACTCGAAGAGTCGTTCTACAATCCTGTCCTCAGCGTCATGCTCTCTGCTTTTCGCCTTTTGCTCTTCGCCCCATGCCCCTTGCTCCATGCTCTTTGCCCTTTCTCCCTTTCTCCCTTTCTCTCAGTCCCTCAGCTTGCCCTGTGAAATTCACGAAGTGATGCGAAGCTATTTCACAGGGTCTCTCAGTCTCTATGTCACCCCATCCCTCAGTCTCCCAGTCACCCAATCTTCCATTATTCCATTATTCCAATCCTCAAATGGTTCCCGGTTTATAGTTTTTCTACTTTTATCTTTTTACTTTTATCTTTTTTCGTTCAGATCCCTCCTTTTGTCGGGATAAGTTCGACTATTGTTTTTCGCTGCACCAGTTTGCGAAAATCAAGTCTTACTTACTTTTGCCTTTGATATTTTTTCTTTATCTTTATTTATTCTATATAAAAATAATAATGAATTGGCATTGCAAGAACAACAAATAAGTTGTAGGTTTGCCCTGCCTGAAAAGTGTATAGAAAATTATTTATAATCCATGAATCTATCGCAATTAAAAACAAGCGAAGAAGGAGTCATTACAAAAGTCAGGGGAAGAGGTGCCTTTAGAAAAAGAATCACCGAGATGGGATTTATTAAGGGCAAGAAGGTAAAAGTGATAAAAAACGCCCCGCTAAAAGACCCCATTGAATACAGTCTTATGGGTTATGAACTCTCATTAAGAAGAAGTGAAGCTCAGTTGATTGAGATAATAACTGAGAAGGAGGCTACTGGTCTTTTTAACAAAAGATTTAATGGAGTAGAGGCTCAGGCAGGATTAGTTCAGTCAGCTAAAATCAAGGAAAAAAATATAAACGTTGCCCTTGTTGGAAATCCAAATTCGGGAAAAACAACGCTTTTTAATTATGCTTCACATTCCAGGGAACATGTTGGAAATTACGGTGGTGTTACTGTCGGTTCAAAAGCTGCAAAATTCCGACAGGAAGGATACACCTTCAATGTTGTAGATTTACCAGGCACATACTCTCTTTCAGCCTACTCACCCGAGGAACTATATGTTCGCAAGTTTATCTTTGGCGAAACACCAGACGTTATAATCAATATTGTTGACGCTTCAAATCTGGAAAGGAACTTATACCTTACCACGCAATTAATTGATATGGATGTGAAGGTAATTATCGCACTGAATATGTATGATGAACTTCAAAAACGAGGCGACCAATTTGACTATGAATCACTGGGGAAAATGATGGGGATACCTATTGTTCCCACAATCAGTTCAAAAGGACATGGTATTAAGGAATTATTTAAAAAAGTAATTGATGTATATGAAGACAAGGAACCGCTTGTCCGTCACATACATATAAATTATGGAAAGGAAGTTGAAAAATCCCTAAAGATCATTCAAGACGAGATATGGAAGAATAAAAGCCTGACCGATATGGTTTCTTCCAGATTTGAAGCACTGAAGCTTATCGAGAAAGATAAATCAGCTCACTTTTCACTTTCAAGATGGCCGAATTATAACGAGATAAAGGGAATTGCCGAGATTGAAATCGAAAGACTGGAAAAAATGTTTCATGAGGATAGCGAGACATTAATAACCGATGCCAAATATGGATTTATCTCAGGTGCCTTGAAAGAAACCCTGATAAGTGGCCAACATAAACGAAATACCACTGACATTATTGATGCTTTTATTACACACAAACTTTTCGGATTTCCTATATTCTTTCTCCTCATTTTTATTATGTTCTTTGCTACATTCGAATTAGGTCAGTATCCTATGAATTGGTTGGATCAATCCATTGTTTTATTTTCGGGATGGTTACAATCAATTATACCTGCCGGAGCGCTGAAAGATCTTTTAATCGATGGAATTGTTGGAGGAGTTGGCAGTGTAATTGTTTTTCTTCCGAATATTTTAATCCTGTTTTTCTTCATTTCGTTGATGGAAGATACCGGCTACATGGCACGGGCTGCCTTTATTATGGATAAAATCATGCATAAAATCGGGTTACACGGACAGTCATTTATTCCCCTGATAATGGGTTTTGGTTGCAATGTCCCGGCCATTATGGCTACAAGAACCATAAAGAACAGAAATAATCGCATGGTAACCATGCTGATCAACCCTTTTATGTCATGTAGTGCCAGACTACCCGTATATATTCTGGTCATAGGAGCATTCTTCCCTAAGCATCCGGGACTGGTTTTATTTATTATATATCTGATCGGCATCTTCATAGCAGCTACAGTAGCAAAAATATTAAAGAAAACTTTCTTTCGAACAGAGGAAATCCCTTTTGTTATGGAATTGCCACCATACCGCGTACCTACCCTAAAATCAACACTGAAGCATATGTGGTACAAAGGTGAACAATACCTGAAAAAAATGGGAGGGGTTATATTAATAGCATCCATTTTGATTTGGGCATTGGGATATTATCCAAAAAACGTCGCCTATTCCACCGACTATGATACTACCATTAGCACCAATGAAAGCCAGTATAACCAAGTATTAGAAAGCGTTAAGTTTGAAAACCCTGACAGATATTACCAGGTTTTAAAGGAAAAAAACGGAGTCATTCGTTCTCTTTTACTGGCAAAAGAAGCTGAAAAACAGGAAAAGTCATTCATAGGACAAATAGGTCAGTTCATAGAACCGGTACTCAAGCCTCTTGGATTTGACTGGAAAATGGGTGTAAGCCTGTTAACAGGGATTGCTGCCAAAGAAGTCGTTGTAAGTACAATGGGCGTTTTATACCAGGCCGGGGCAGATATTGATGAAAAATCAGAAACTCTCATTGGAAAAATAAGAGATCAAACATACACAAACGGGATTCGCTCCGGTGAAAAAGTTTATACTCCTGTTATCGCATTCGGGTTTCTGATGTTTATATTAATTTACTTCCCGTGTGTGGCAGTTATTGTTGCCATTAAAAAAGAATCAGGTAGCTGGAAATGGGCTTTATTTACCATATTTTATACCACATCACTTGCCTGGTTCGTTGCATTTGTTGTTTATCAGATAGGAAGTTTATTTTAATTGAACCAAATAGATAATTTGTAACTTATCAGAATGTTGAGAGGGTTAAAGAATGTTATATGTTATATGTTATATGTTATATGTTTAACAAAAATTTTTAAAAGAGAATCTTTTAACCTAAATAGTGTCTGTCCATAAAGTCAAACAATTTTTTAATTAATCCCGATAGCTATCGGGACCAAATAACAAAAAACAAATAACAACCGATCCGCCAGCTGGCGGAGAGCTCATGAACACCTTTGAGAATTAATTATTTTGTGAATAAATAAATTCGAAATATCAATGATCAAATGTTCAAAACAGCTTTAAATATTGTTCCGAAAGCTTTCGGAATTCGGTCATTGAGATTTACCTGCCCTGTGAAATACGAAGTAATTTTTACAAAGTAAAAATTATTTCACAGGGTAAATATTTTGGTGATTGTAATTTGTTATTTTAAAAAAATTCTAAATGCTTAGTTTATAGACCGACTCTAATTATGAATGATTACCTTATCTTTTTTCCTGAGATCTTCAATATTTTCACGGATTTCCTCGAAATCAAGGTAGGGAAAGATAGCCGGGGCAAAATTGGAAACCGGACCGTAGAGAAGGGATTTTTCGAGTTTCTCTTTTGGAAGAAAGTTTGCCTTCTGGTTTACCGCTTCTAATATCACCAAAACAATGCTTAATATAAAAGCAACTTTAACCACACCAAAAACAATTCCCGCTAAACGGTTAATGAATCCAAGGGCAATTGCCTTTACAAGCTTATCCAGTATCCGGGCAAGAAGATGAATCAAAATGACAATGATAACAAAGGTAATAGCAAATGCGATAAGGGAAAGGTATTGTGTAGTCAGGTCGAATTGTTCAACCAGAAAATCCGCTGTTAGGCCGGAGAACTTTATGGCCCCGAATATACCAAGAATAAGGGCAGCAAGGGAGGCGACTTCAATGATGAGTCCGTTTTTAAAGCCTTTATACGCAGCCCAAAGAAGAAAGATAGCAAGGATTAGGTCGATGTAAATCATAAAAATCCAATAATTAAGTTTTTATATGCTGCAAATTAACCAATTCTATTTAAAAAAAAAAAGACCCTTAGGGTTTTTAAAAACC
>DAOVQI010000170.1 GCA_030628785.1 Bacteroidota bacterium | reverse complement strand
GTCACCGGAGAACAATCAGGGGGAGAAATATTAAATGCCATTGCCCGTGTACAGAAAAAACTAAAACTGGATGATGAAGCTATAGAAACATATGATTTGATATGGAATAACTACCCGCAGGTTTTTATTCAAAATAAGATCCCGTTAGGAGCCGTTGCATTACTGGAAAAGTGCCTTCTGTACCTTAAGAAAACGGATACTATTTCTGCTTTAAAAACTGTCCGTTTACTGGTGAGTCAAATGCAAAAGCCCATGTGGGAATTGGGATATTCGCATTATGCCAACTTTTTATCAAAAATTGATGAAATCACCTCCCTTTGTGAAAGTTCCCGCGATGAAGAAACAGGACGCTGGTTGCAAAGGATCAATATCATTAAAGATAGTTTATTATTGTCAGAAAAGCATACGGAGTATCTGCTGTTTTTCCTTGGAAATAGTGAAATTATGAATATGGAGCCATACCGGGAAAATTATAACCACAGGCATAAAATCCGGATTAACGGAAAATCATATCTCTTTTCCATGTTACCAGGGAAAAACTATGGGCAATGGGGGTTGATCATGGATCCCGGCTATATCCTGAAGAATACAATTCACCATTTGATACTCGAAAAAGCAAACGAATCAAACTTTTACTGGGAGGTTACAGGCGAAAATGGTGAGCTGCTGTTAAAGTCAGAATATATTCCGGAAGATATGCCGCCAGTTTATGCTCTGTTTCCATCGAACCTGCCATCGTTGTCATTGACACTCTACCCGGAAGATTCAGGATTGTTTGTTTCTTTGTTTCGTCCGGGAGAAGGCCTTTTCTTCTATATTTTTGTTGTAATTGTGATCATATTAGCCTGTGGTTTGTTTTTTACCCTTCAGACCGTAAATAATGAGTTATATCTTTCAAGGATGAAGTCCTACTTCATGTCAACTGTCTCCCACGAGTTTAAGAGTCCGCTAACCTCTATAAGGCAAATGGCAGAGATGCTGGTTCGCGGCAGGGTTCCTTCCCCGGAAAGACAACAGAAATATTATACCACGATATTGCAGCAGAGTGAACGGCTGAGCCATCTTATCGACAACATTCTCGATTTTTCAAAAATGGAAGAAGGGCAAAAGATCTTCCGTTTTGAAAAAGCCGATATTATTCCGGTTGTTAAGGATATTGTTGAATCATTCCAAAAACATACAGCCGACGAGGGATTTCATATCAGCCTTACAATTCCCGAACCTTTGCCGGATGTTGTTTTCGACCGTGAAGCCATGGAGCAGGTGATTCACAACTTGCTTGACAATGCCTGTAAATATTCGGGCGAGTCAAAGAACATTGAGGTTCAGTTATTACCAAAAGGAAACAAGATTGTTATCATTGTCAGGGATTATGGTGTTGGGATCAGGAAGGAGGATCAGGACAAAATTTTCAGCCGCTTTTACCGTACCGGTGAAGAACTTACCCAAACCGTAAAAGGAAGTGGGATTGGTCTTACCATTGTGAAGCAGATCGTTGAAGCCCATCAGGGAGAAATCACTGTGGAAAGCAGTCCGGGTAAAGGAAGTATATTTAGCGTAAAATTGCCAGTAAGCCAAAAATAAAATGTTATGAAACTTCCATTTATTATTAATGCACAAACAAAAATGAATAAATAATAGTTGCTCAACAGTTTTCATATTTTCCCACATGGAAGTTCACGAGCGGGTTTGCGCCATGGGCTTTTGTGGGAGCGAGTAACAACTACCACTGAACTTGTAAAAAGGTAGAAAATATAAGTAACCTTATCACTAACATAAAAGATTTAAACATATGAAGAAGATTCTGATCATTGAAGACGAAGAATCGATCCGTATGGCTCTGGAAGATGATTTCAGACTGGAGAATTATGATGTGGAAGTGGCTTCCGATGGTATAGAAGGATTGTCAAAAGCTGCAAATCCTGATACCGACCTGATCATTCTTGATATCATGCTGCCGGGAATGAATGGTTTTGATATCTGCAAAAAACTGAGAAGCCAGGGTATCAGGACCCCGGTCATCATGCTAACAGCAAAAGGACAGGAGATCGACCGCGTACTTGGACTGGAAATTGGCGCCGATGATTATGTGACAAAACCTTTCAGCCCGCGGGAATTACAGGCACGTGTAAAGGCTGTTTTGCGAAGAATGGAGAAAGAACCTGATGATGCCGGAGAAAACCTGTTTCGCTCAGGTGGACTGGAAGTTGACTTCCGGCAGTATGAATGCCGTAAGAATGGTAAAGAGGTTAGCCTTACAACCCACGAATTCGAACTTTTGAAATATCTCCTCCGAAACAGGGGACGGGTGATCAACCGCGATGAGTTACTGGATGAAATATGGGGAAAGGATGTTTTTGTTGCTCCCCGCACGGTTGATACGCATATGGCAAACCTGAGAAAGAAGATAGAGGATGATCCTTCCCGGCCACGGTTGATCATCAGTATCCGGGGTGTCGGGTATAAGTTTATCTCAGGATAGATGCTTGACACAATCTTAATAAAACTCAATGAATACTTGATATTAATGCAGGTTCAGGCTTGTACCTTTATTGAAAAAAGCTATGAAAAAAATTATTTTAATATTGATTTGGTGCCTTGGGCCAATGATAATGGTCACGGGGCAGGAACAGCAAGCTGAAAAGCTGTTAAGTAAAGCTATTTATGAGGAAGAAGTAAACGGTGAATTGGATGAGGCGATAAAGACCTACCAGCTGATCGTAAAACAATATCCTGAAAACCGCAAAGTTGCGGCAAAAGCCTATTATCATATAGGAATGTGTTACGAGAAGCTGGGTAAAGAAGAGGCAATGAGAGCATACCGGCAGGTTATCCAGAACTATGGAGAACAAAAAGAAATTGTCGCTAAGGCCCAGGGACGGCTTTCAATTTTACAACCAGGCAAGTTAGCTGAAAAGCCAGATGGGATCAGAATCAGGCAGATTTGGAAGTCACCTTATACTGATTACTTAGGAAGTGTATCTTTTGATGGATCCCTTCATGCTTATATATTCTGGGGAGAAGGAGATGTTGCCGTTCATTATCTGATAACAGGGGAGAATAAGGTATTGACCAATGAAGCTGACCTTGGGGATTCAACCCATTTTGCAGAAACCCCAGTGATTTCTAAAAACGGAAAGCAAATAGCTTATTCCTGGTGGAACCCTTACAACACGAATGATCTGCGAATCATTGATGTGGACAATCCATCATCACGTCTTCTTTACAAGAATAAAGGCGAAGAAGTATATCCTGTAGCATGGCTTTCGGATCATGAGCTTATAGCTGCCAGGTACAATACAAATAACAGAACAGTTAAAATCACTTCTTTCAACATCTTAGATGGTACATTTCTTGACTTAAAGACATTCGAGGATTTTAATTGGTCACAGTTAGCATGTTCGCCGGATGAAAAATATATCGCCTATGATTTTGCAAACGAAAACAAGGGTGGGAATTTTGATATCAATATTTTACCGATGGATGGGAGCAGTGAGATTTCTATTGTCGAACATCCGGCTAATGACAGGGTGCTTGGCTGGGTACCTGGAAGAAAGGAGTTCCTGTTTATTAGCGACCGCTCAGGATTTTGGGATTTATGGGCTATAACTATTGATGATGGGAAGCCATCCGGACCGGTTAAGCGAATATATAATGATATTGGTAAGGTAAAACCTGTGGGAATTACTCAAAACGGAGATTGTTACATCGGGTTTTCAAGACATAAATTTAACACATACATTGCACCATTTAACGCACAAACAGGCAATATCAAAGCAGCATCAGGCAAGACCTTGAAAGGTTCGAATTTCTGGGTAAATTGGTCTCCGGATGGACAGTTTCTGGCCTACGTTAAATTGGAGACAAACGATGATAATCCCTACCAACTCTTTGTTCAGGATTTGAAAACCGGTAAAGAACGCAAACTTGCGGAAAACCTGTCCCGGACCAGCTCGTCACCTTACTGGTCGCCTGATGGAAATAAGATTTTGGTCGTCGGTCATGAAAAAAGTAAGTTTAAGACAATTGGGTATAAAGGTGCTGTTTACCAGGTAAATGTGAAAACTGGTGAGACAGATCAAATCCTTGCTTTATCCGACTATAAATATGATGTTCCTGAAGATGATGCATTTCCTCTATCAGATCTTGGATGGTCTTCAGACGGTAGGAGCATTTACTTATTGTTTTTTAAAGACCGGCTTATAAAGCATGATCTGGAAACCGGTGAGGATAAGATACTCTATAATCATACAGATTTCAATCGAGGGACACTGGGCCTTTCCCCTGATGGTAAAAACCTTCTGTTTGGTAGACGGATTGAGGGTGAAGAGAAAAGTTGTCTTGTTATAATACCAGCAGAAGGCGGAAAAGAAAATGAATTGTGTACTACTCAGGAAACTGATAATTTTGATAGGGCCTTATGGTCTCCTGATGGCAGATATATATATTTTACAGAAAGATCGGAAGGGACCAACCTGTGGCAAATACCTACAGAAGGAGGAAAACCTCGGAAAGTATGGCACTCAGATAATCATAGGGTGCCTATTTTCAGCATTCACCCGGACGGAGATCAGATCGCGTTTTCAATACATGAAGGTACAACAGAGGTCAAAGTGATCGAGAACCTAGTTCAGGAGCTTGAAAGAATTGATAATATGTCTAAATAAGAAGGGATACTTTCAGAGAGATACTTAAAAGTATCATACTCCAGTTGTTTTGCCAACTGAGTTTAATTTGCTCTTTAAGGATACAAGTAGTCCCAGACGGGAAATGGATAGCCTACAATCCTGAGAAACCCGTTAAAATACGTCCAGAAAGCACTGTGTGGGAAGCTGATTTTGAGGAGATCCTGGAGAAATTGCGGCAATAAGTTTTTTCATATCTGACCCAGCCAAATCCCTCCCATATTAAATCATGGGAGGGATACTGTTTTCTAATCATTGTATCCCATATTTTTTTTGCCAAATCTGTCAATTTGCTTCCTCCCGTTTCTCAACGAAGTGAATTAGCAGAGGGCCTACATTCAAATTCTTTTATCCAACCTAATTTGTAGATGAATATTATTCCCTGATCGTACTTTTTCTTCCCGGTAATAACCCAAAGCAACATTTCACAATATAATTTTACATATTTTTACATATTCTTTATTGTTTCTTTCTCTCTGTGTATTAATATTATGATATGATCGGGTCTCTTAAACATATCAATCCTAAGACAAAAATTCTCTTCCTTGCTTTTATTTTAATTATGCTTCCAGGTGCCATCCTCAGTTATCTGGGTTTACAGTCAATCGATCAAAACAGAGAAAACCTCAGAACAAAGTACGGCGGTACTATTAATTTGGTGCGTGACAAACTGGAGAGCGAAGTTATCCAGCTTGAAGAGAATCTCAGAAACAATCTTATTGAATCATTCCGCAAATATGACAGTGATGCTGAACTAAAAGAGTGGATCCGTAATATAGAATCAGAAAATCCAGCTTTCAAACATCTGTTTCTGGTCAACGCTGATGGAGGCTTGATCTCCACATCAGTTTCATTTGGATGGAAGAAATTGAGAAAATCTCAATCTTTTAGAAATCAGCAAATGGCAGTCAATTTTAATATGGCGGAAAAAACCGAATTTATCAAGAAAGACTTTGTTGATGCAATCGGACTTTACAGGAAGGCGCTGGTCTCTACAGTATCTTTTCAGGAGCGTGCTCTGCTGCTGTCGCGGATTGGGCGCTGCTATTTTAAAACAGGAAAATATAAAGAAGGAATTAACGAATACAAAAATATCGTGGGGTTGGGAAACGAGGAAATAACCATAGGATTGGTTCCCGCTTCGATAGTTGCACTCTCTCAGATTGCTGATGGCTATGAGGCATTGAAAGATTATAAAGAACAATATAATTTCATACTCGAACTCTATCAACATTTGCTTGATCATCCGTGGGATCTTCTTGGAGGAGAATACCTCTACTATCTGAAGTCTGCCAGTGAAGAAATACGAAAACTTGAGACTTCGTATATCAATATTAACTTTACTGAAAGGAACATTGAGGAATTGATGAACCAGGAAAGAAAGCTCCTTGAACAAATTCGTTTTATTGAGCTTATTAATCAAAATGTTTTACCCGAAATAGAGTCTGATCTCAAGGTCGTAACATCTTCCGAATTACAACCGCGACACATTTCCTGGATAGAAAATAATTCGACACTTCAACTCGGCTACTTTAGACTTCCCTCAGTATTTCAACAGTCTCAATTATTGGCATTGGGTTATCAAATTGAAAAGGACTATATCCTGTCAAATTTGTTTCCTGAAATTCTGACTTCGGTGGAACTTGGTAGAGATGTATTCATTGGTATTCTCGGCGACAAAGATAGCTTGTTATATCTCCAGCATAACCATCCCATATCAAATTACCTTGTAGCTGAAAATTTCTCTCAACTTTTTGTCAACTGGAAGGTTGCCCTGTTTGACCGGGATGGAAAATCGATTGAGCAGCTTACAGGAAGAGAGAGACAACTCTATCTGGCGCTTTTCGTGGGAATCATTGCCGTTATGTTCATTGGAGTTTTTGTAACGGTACGTGCAGTAATCCACGAGTCAGAGATCTCACGTATGAAATCAGAGTTTGTCTCGAATGTATCACACGAGCTTAAAACACCGCTCGCTCTCATCCGGATGTTTGGCGAAACACTTGATTCGGGAATAGTTACCAATGAGAGAAAGCGACGGGAATTTTACAGCATCATAAGGAAAGAAAGTGAACGCCTCACACACCTCATCAACAATGTGCTTGATTTTTCCAGGATGGATGCCGGAGTAAAAGAATACAACTTCGAAGAAG
>DAOVQI010000115.1 GCA_030628785.1 Bacteroidota bacterium | reverse complement strand
TGATTAACCTGGAAAAAACAACTGTGTTTTCCAGATAGGTAGTACAGTCTAATCCTCTTAAATTCACAACTAATAATTCATCCCCTTCAGTTTCAAGAGTATAAGCAACATATTTTGTTTCCAGGAAACTTTTTGCAACCTCAATGGTTATTTCATTCAGAGGCTTATCTGCCAGTCCGTTCCTGATAAAGTGCCTTAAAAGCGAATGACAGATTTTCTTGTCTTCCGTGTGGTAGATTATTTGAAAAGGCTGTTTGTCGCTTGATAATGCTGTTTCTTTTTTTATATCAGAGGAGTCAATGCTTATGGTCCCGTATGTTGCTTTATTTTTTTGCCAGCTATTGTATCTTCCGCAACCTGCAAGTAATAGAGTCGTGATCAACAAAAGGAATATAAAATGCCGGCCGTTTTTCCGGAAACTAATACGTTGGTTCAATTTTTGGCGGGCAAGAACCTCAAAAGTCCTTATCCGGTCCTTAAAGACATTATTAGCATTTTCTTTTTTAACATCCAGTTTTGCGTCTGTATTTTCTTCCCATCTCCGGCATTGATAAAGCGTAGTGTATATTCTGCCGATCCTATAAAAACGTGATATATTCAAACATATGGCATAATCCTCACCGTAACTTACATTTAGAAATTTATTTTTTTCCAGGACAGGAGTATAAAAGGCTCGTGGGGCACCAAAGCCGTTGATTCTTAATGCATTATTTCTTCCATTTTCAGGAGTCCACTCTCTGTGATCAATTATTCCTGGAACAATTTCTTCAAAATCAAAATTTGTTGTCTGGTATGTACCTATTACCATTGCACATTTTTCTTTATAGAAAGTATCAACTATTTTTTGAATAACCGTTTCATCTATGTATACATCATCACTGTCCAACTGAATTGCAAATTTTCCGCACTTTTTATGGTCAATCCCGACATTCCAGCAACCACCAATGCCAAGATCCTTTCTTTTGGGGATAACATGAATTATCCTCTGATCTTTTTCTGCAAATGATTTTATCTTTTCAGTAGTACCATCGTTAGAGAAATTATCAATAATAATCAGGTTAAACGCAAAATTGGTATCCTGTTTCAGAACTGATTTAATCGCGTCTCCAATTGTACGTACACGGTTTTTAACAGGAATAATAACGGATGCTTCAGTTTCAAAATTCTCTTCATGAAGATTAATCTCTTGAAATTTTGGTTCGAGGTAAACTCCGGTGTTTTTCAGATATGATGTGACAGCTTCTTCCATTTCCTTCTGAATTTCCCTGTTTTTCGGATCAACGTAATCAAACATCTTTTCTCCTGATCTCCTGGTATCTGTTTCAGTAATTATGTAAAGATATTCCGGTATTCTTATTATTGAATATTGTCCGGCGGTTCTTAAACGGAGATCATAAAAACCTGCATATTCATATTCCTTATCAAATTGCTCTGCTACCCGTTTAATTGCTTCGCTTCTGTAAAACAGAACCATACCAAAATTAAAATCATCCCTAAGACTTCCGTACTGGTAATCAATGGTAGGCTGTGCAGACCTTGTATCATTAATTTTTTCATAATAATCTGAATATACCAAACCGGCACCGGTATCCTCTGCAACAGCATAAAATCTTTCCAGGGCATATTGTCCTAATTCAAGAAGATTTTCATTCAGATAAATAAGCGTATAAGCTGTGCCCGACTTTTCGGCAATTGTCCGGATTGATTTCGTACTGTACAGTTTATCAACAGTTATTATTTCACAGCCTTCAATATTACTTGCTTTTTCCGGGGTTAGTATGTAAATTTTTTCGACCAGCTCAGACCTTCTCAGGTTTTCAACAGATTGTGGTTCGGGTTTTCCTCTATTGAAAAGAAAACAAGTGATATTATTTTTCATTTTAGGCATTTCTCTTTCTTTCATTCCGGATTACCTTTCGTACTGAACCATACTCTAATAAAAGTCTTTTTGCCCTTTTCTTGTCATACCCCAATTCATCCATTAGCATTCGTATTCCACGCTCGACCAGCTTTTTATTTGTAAGCTGCATATCTACCATTTTGCTTCCTTTTACATGCCCCAACTTAATCATTGAGGAAGTTGTGATCATGTTCAGGATTAGTTTTTGAGCCGTTCCCGATTTCATTCTGGTACTACCGGTAACAAATTCGGGTCCTACAATGGCTTCAATCGGGATGTCTACTTCTTCTGCCAGTTTTGTTCCTGGATTACAGGTGATACACGCCGTAAGGATCCCTTCCGACCTCGCTTTTCTTACGCCTCCGATAACATATGGAGTTCTGCCTGAGGCTGCAATACCAACAATCACATCCTTTTTATTGATTTCATATTTTTGCAGGTCTTTCCATGCCTGCTCGTAATTATCCTCAGCGAATTCGACTGCTTTACGGATAGCTGAATCACCGCCTGCTATGATTCCAATAACAATATCAAAAGGTACTCCGAAAGTTGGTGGAATTTCCGATGCATCTACAATGCCTAATCTGCCACTTGTCCCTGCTCCGATATAAAACAAGCGGCCACCTTTACTGATTTTATTAATTATTTGGTTAACCAGTTTTTCAATATTAGTTATGACTTTTTTAACAGCTAAATGAACTGTTTGGTCTTCCTTATTAATGTTTTCCAGTAAATCCCTGACATTCATTTTTTCCAGATCATCGAACTTTGAAAGAGATTCTGTGATACTCATAACTTGTATGTTATAGCTTATTTTAATTGCCAAAGGTAAAAAATTACTAATTAACCTTTATGAAAAATTGATCCTTCGTAAATAATCAGTCTGTAAGTTTTTAATAGCCACAAAGACACCCCAGTACAGTCATTCCCTGTTAAATATTGCCCGCCCTGTGTAATTGCGTTGCACCACTTCGTGGATTACACAGGGCAAGCAATTTCACAGGGTAAACTTCCTTACGGGGCAGGCTAAGTCACTAAAAATCACCAAGTTAATACCTTAGTGTTTCCCTTTGTGTCTTGGTGTCATAGTGGCATTTAAATTTGGATATATTTAGCTATTAATTTTTTAAGAATCACGTTATTATTATGCCTATACTACACTGACAATGAATCCTTTTTTTAGACTGATTAGTTACAATTATTTTAATTGCGGGTTATATATATATTTATTGGTTATTTTTACTTTCGGATTTTACAAGAACATCAGTGACAAAGAGCAAGGAAAAAATATTAATCCAATTGTTTGAAGACTGGGCAGGCGAAAAAGCATTGAAATTTTCCCCTTTACCGGAATCAGGATCCTACCGGGAGTATTACAGGATTTCCGGTCCGGGTAAAGTAGCTATTGGTGCTTATAATTCCGATAAGAAAGAAAACAGAGCTTTCCTTGGTTTTTCGGAATATTTTTTCAAACAGGGTCTGCCGGTTCCGGAAATTTATGCTGCAGATGAAGAAAAGAAAATATACCTTGAACAGGATCTTGGAAATATTACCCTGTATGCCTGGTTAACCGAGGTTAGAAAACAATCAGGATTTACCGGTGAACTAACCGGTATTTATAAAAAAGTTATTGGAGAGCTTATCCGCTTTCAGGTTGCAGGAGGGAAAGGAATCGACTACAAATTATGCTATCCGAGAGCCGACTTCGATAAACAGTCTATGCTGTGGGATATGCATTATTTCAAGTATTATTTCCTTAAACTGGCAAAGATCCCTTTTGATGAACAGAACCTGGAGGATGATTTTCAGAGTTTAGCTGATTTTTTGCTTGAAGCAGGCTGTAATTATTTCCTGTACAGGGATTTCCAGTCCAGGAATGTTATGTTATTAAAAGGGAAGCCTTATTTTATTGATTATCAAGGAGGAAGGAAAGGAGCACTGCAGTACGATCTTGCATCTCTTTTGTACGATGGGAAAGCCGATATTCCGGAATCAGTCAGGGAAGAACTCCTGGATTATTATATACAGGAGATAAATAAAGTTATTGGCGTTGAACCGGACATATTCCGGCGTTTTTATTACGGATATGTTTTCATCCGCATCATGCAAGCATTGGGAGCATATGGTTTCAGGGGTTTTTATGAACGGAAAGATCATTTCCTCCAGAGTATTCCTTATGCCATTAAGAACCTTGATTATTTGCTTCAATCACATGATTTGCCATTAAAAACAGGTGCACTGAAGGACGCTTTTCACCTGTTGATACGTTCTGAGAAATTACTGAACATTGCCCGGACTTCGAAAAAGCTTACGGTATGTGTGAACAGTTTTTCATACCAAAGAGGGATCCCTGTTGATGTTACGGGTCATGGTGGCGGTTTTGTATTTGATTGCAGGGCCATCAATAATCCGGGCCGGCAGGAGAAATTCCAACATCTGACAGGAATGGACAAAGAAGTGAGAGAATTTCTTGACCAGGAAGAGGAGATGAGGGTTTTTTTAGAGAATACGATGAAGTTGGTTGATCAGACAGTGAAGAAGTACCAGGAAAGGAATTTTGCAAGCCTGATGGTGAGCTATGGATGTACCGGGGGCCAACACAGGTCGGTATATGCAGCAGAGAGAATGGCTGAACATCTGAAAGAAAAATACGATATAGATGTGAAACTTCAGCACCATGAGCAGGACTTTCTATTACCCGAACCCTAATCCTAAACCAGATAAACCCCGTAGGATAATTATTCCAATGGGGTAAACTGGAAATCACAAATCTCAAATAATAAATAACAACCGATCCGCCAGCTGGCGGAGAGCTCATGAACACCTATAAAAATTAATTATTTTGTGAATAAATAAATTTCAAATTCAAAAATACAATATTCAAACTAAGAGAATCATTATTTAAAGTTTGGAATTTGAAAATTAATTTTGGTATTTACCTGCCCCGTGAAATAAATCGTAGATTTAATGCGGAGCATTATTTCACGGGGTAAATATTTTGAGATTTGATTAATTGTGATTTATTTGTATTTTATTATTTGTGTATTGGAATTTTTGCTAAAACCTGCCCATCAGGAATGACAAAATTTGAATTTTATTCTACTAACTAAGGTGACTAAACCGAGAACAGAATGAAAGCGATGATCTTCGCAGCCGGCATGGGAACCCGGCTTGGAAATACCACCCGAAACATTCCAAAAGCATTGGTTCCGGTTAAAGGTATACCACTTCTTCAGATCGCCATTGAGAAACTGACATTTCATAATTTCAATCAGATTATTATAAATGTTCATCATTTCCCCGGTCAAATCGAGCAGTTTCTGGAAACAAACAATTATTTTGGAGCAAAGATTGTTATTTCGGATGAAAGCGACCGCTTATTGGAAACAGGGGGAGGATTGAAAAAGGCTATCCGGTTCTTTTTGGGAGAGCCTGCTTTCGTGGCATACAATGTGGATGTATTAACCAACCTTGATCTGAATAAGATCTATGACTATCATATCCATTCCGGTGCCATTGCAACACTTGCCGTCAGATCCAGGAAAACCAAACGATATCTGCTTTCGGATGAGAAAAATACCTTATGCGGATGGGAAAACAAATCCACCGGTGAGAAAAAAATCGTCAGGGTGCCTGTTGGGAGATTGAAATCACAGGGCTTTTCAGGCATTCATGTCCTCAGCCCTGCCATATTTGACTTGATGAATGGGAGGGATGTTTTTCCGATTATGGATACGTACTTAAATATTGCTTCGGATTTTAAGATACTTACCCATAATCATGACAATGGGTTCTGGCTGGAAATTGGTAATGAGAAACGGCTTCAGGAAGCAGAATCGTTTTTTAAGGATAAAGATATTATTATGAGTAGCCGTGGCACGGTTTAGAACCGTGTCACGGCTATTCAATCACCCCGGATCCTATCAGTTCATCGCCCTGATACCATGCTGCAAATTGCCCGGGTGCAATACCTCTTTGTAATTTTTCAAAGACGATGTACATACCGTCTTCCTTTGAAAACAGCTTAGCCCTTTGCAGTGGTTGCCTGTACCGTATTCTGACCATCATTTCATCTGACCGGCCTGGTTTGATTTCCATATCTTCCCTGATCCAGTGAATATCATTACAGTTTACCCGGAGACCTTTGCGGTTTAAACCCGGAAAATGGTGGCTCTGACCAACATAGAGGATATTATTTTCAACATCAACACTTATTACAAACAAAGGTTTTTCTTTACCCCCGACATTCAACCCTTTTCTCTGACCGATAGTATAAAAGACAGCACCTTTATGTCTGCCGACAATATGTCCGTCTGACCGGTTGTAAAGATATGGTGCTGTAATACCTTTCAGATCCTCAATAGAAATGCCATCATCTGGAAAAGTAAAAAAATATTGTTTCCAGTTGTTCCAGTCAGCAGGTATTTCTATAATATCCCCGAGTTTTCCGGTGAGTTTTTGCTGCAAAAAAGTAGGTAAATCAACTTTTCCGACAAAACAAATGCCTTGTGAATCTTTTCGTTGTGCAGTTGCCAGGTTTAGTTCATTAGCAATTTTTCGTACCTCAGGCTTTATCATGGTACCAAGCGGAAATAGAATCTTTTCTAACTGGTACTGGGAAACCTGGCACAAAAAGTAACTCTGGTCTTTGTTTTTATCTATTCCAGCCAGTAACCGGTATATTTTCCTGTTTTTTACTTCAGCTACCTCTTTTTTGCAATAATGCCCGGTTGCAACAAATTCAGCTCCAAGGGTTATAGCTTCTCTTATAAAGAGATCGAATTTTATTTCCCGGTTACAAAGTACATCAGGATTTGGTGTCCTGCCTTTTTCATATTCAGCAAACATATAATCCACCACGCGTTCCCTGTATTCTTTGCTGAGGTCGACAGTATGGAAGGGGATATTTAGTTTTTTAGCCACCATTTCTGCATAGAGCACATCTTCGTCCCATGGACAATCTCCCTTCAAAACACCGGTAGTATCGTGCCAGTTTTTCATAAACAAACCCACAACGTCATGGCCCTGTTCTTTTAACAGGTGTGCAGCCACGCTGGAGTCGACACCACCTGACAAACCAATAACTATCCGGCTCATATGTTTTGAAGTTTCTAAACGGCAGCAAAATTAGGAAAAAAATAATTGTTTCTGGTTCTCTCTTTTTGATTAACACGAGCAAAATTCTCCTCCTTAGACAAGGAGGAGTACCCTACCGAAGGGAGGGGGAGGTGGTTGGATTGCGTGATTAACAACCACCCCGTCCCTCGCTGGCGCTCGGGACACCCCTCCTGGCCAGGAGGGGAATTTTTTGCTTTGCAAGCTCCCTGCGCCTTGCTTTTTGCTCTTTGCTCTCCGCGCTACGCTCTCAGCGCTTTGCTCAATGCCCTATGCTCTTTGTCTGCTTTTTTCTTTCGGTCAGTAAGATTAAAATAAGAACAATAAAAACAACCAGGAAAATGACCATTTCAAGGGTATACTTTGATGGTTCAATCCAGATTTCTTTGAAAATGTTCCATCTTCCCAGTATTTCCACCGCCGTCCAGAATATAATAACGGTAGGAATGGCATATCGGATAGCAAAAGCCAGGTTTTGCTTCCTGAGTAACCGGATGATCAAATAGGTCGACCAGAGTAATGCTCCGGCAAATACAATATAAGTTGCAGGATGCCTGTCGCCGAAGATTTTTTTATCATAGACGATAAGCAGAATAATATAGAAAAACCACAAAATAGTGATGATCTCCATGGCCGTTATCATTGCCAGTGGCCGGGGAAGGGATTGCTTTTCGCGTTTTATGAAATTAAGAGACAAATTACGCTGGAACCACCTGAAAAACAAGCAGTTAATCTGCCGGTTAAAAAGAAGATACAACATAACAATAAGAAGGAATCCAATAGAGGATGGCATGATCAGATATTCCGGTTTGGTTACGACTTCTCCATTTTCGATCAGAGGTTGCATACCTAAATGATGAGCTGTCCAAACATAAGAAAATTCAATCCACCCGGTCCAGATACACAATCCTGCAAACAAACCATAAAAAGTAGCGGTAATCTCTTTTTCTTTTTTCAACCCGATTATAAGGAGAATAACCCCGAAGATACCCAATACTGTTGCAGCAGGATAAACATATTCCTGTCCGAATATCTTTTCCATAAGGATCATGAAAGCATGGCCAAGCGGCATGGTTAACAGAACAATAAAAAAAGCCAGGATTCCTGGAAAGGGTTTTTTAAGAGACATGTTAAATTTATTTTTTTCTGAGTTAATTATTGTAATTGTGTTTAATTCCTGCTATTCCAGTTCTTCAAAATATTCAAAAGCATCGATAATATCGAGGTATACGCCGTCAAAACCTGCATCAAGGATCTTCTTCACATACGATGTGTCATTCCCGAAGATAATCTGTTGCCAGTTCGTATCCCAGTATTCGACCTTATAGTTCCCTTCCCAGTTTGGATTTTCCCCTTTCAACCATGAAGGAGGATTCGTTTCCCAGTCAGAATTCCAGTAATACCTGTAATCTTCTGCTTCACCAATGCTCATGTATGCAACCACCAGTCGTTTCCCTCCATTGGATTTATTTCCTAAATTTCTTATATCAGCAGATGTGAATTCCTGTTCATCAAAAAACAAATCGGTGATTAAAAGATCATAATTTGTTCCTGAAACAGCATCAATAAAATCCTGTTTTGTTCCATATGCCTGGTGGTCCAGAAG
>DAOVQI010000022.1 GCA_030628785.1 Bacteroidota bacterium | reverse complement strand
TCAGTTTCATAACCTTTGATGTTAAGATACTCTTTCAGTAATGAGCCCAGATTTTCATCATCCTCAGCTAGCAGAATCCTGGTTTTTATCATGGTTAGAGCCTTTAAAAGGGATATATATCCTAAATGTTGTGCCTTTATTTAACTGACTGTTAACAGAAATCTTTCCTCCGTGTTCCTCCACTATTTTTTTTACATAACTTAATCCAAGTCCGAACCCTTTGACATTATGAATGTTTCCTGTGGGTACCCGGTAAAATTTATCGAATATTCTTTTTTGATCTTCACTTTTAATTCCAATACCATTATCGGCTACAGAGATAAACAAACCTTTATTCGCTGTTTCAGTTGAAATGCTTATTTCAGGTTTTTCACGGCAAAACTTAAGGGCATTATCCACTAAGTTAGAAATAATATTGGTAAAATGTATTTCGTCAACCTCAATGAAGGATGGATCAGCATTTAATTCCAAATGAACTATGCCATTTTTATTTTTGATCTGGATATCAAAATTGGCGACAACCTTGGTTATTATTTTATGTATATCAAGCTCCTTAATTTTCAACTTAATTTTTCCTTTTTCGAAAATAGCCATTTGAAGGACTTTCTCTACCTGGAAACCCAGTCGTTTGCTCTCATCGTCAATGACTTTTGTGATATGATCAAGGTTTTTATCCTTTGTGTCAATACTCTTGTCTTTCAGCATTTGAGATGCAAGTGAGATCGTAGAAATCGGCGTTTTTAGCTCATGGGTCATATTATTGACAAAATCGGTTTTCATTTCTGATAATCTCTTTTGCCTGAATATGATATAAAGAGTAGTGAGAAAGATAAGAATGATGAAAAGAATCAGGAAAGCGGAGGATAAACCAATGAATCCAAGGGACTTTATAAAGTAATTTTTCTCTTTTGGGAAATAAAGGGTAATATAATCTTTATTGGAGGTTAGATCATTCGGGAATAGCTGTCGTTGATATACAACAGAATTAGTAAATGTTTCAAATCCACCGGTTTTAAATACGATTTCATTATTTGGTTTTTTTACAGCAAATTCGTAATTAAGATAGAGCCCATTTTCATTTAATTCTTTGCTGATCAATTTGTTTAATAAATTTTGATTTATTCTTTTCTCAATTACAGGATTTACTTTAATCAGTTTATCAACAATGCTTTCAATAAATAATGATTTATTGGTCAGGTATCTGGAATATCTGTTTTTAAGTTCCTTTTTGGTGATTACTCTTGTTGAGTAAACTTCCCGTTTTGCAATTCCAGGTGCCGGACTAACAATTGTAAAACCAACCGAATCCATTATTTCAACTGATCTGTCCGGCAGATGAATATAGTTTTGTTCCGTTTCATAGAATATGGCATCAGCCTCAATTTTTATTTCACCATAAAGACTACCATGTTCTTTAGAGTATGCACCAATAATAATACGCTTATGGACCGAATCGGATATTTGTGAATTATCAACTTCTCTGATGATCTGATAAATCGTTTCCTGTTTTTCAAGCTCGTTAATAACCGATGTAAGAGCCCGGTTGACCTGTTGACAGAATTGTTGTTCCTTAAGGTTTAAGGAATTCCTGATCCAATAGCTTTGAACAACGATCAGGCTTAGCAAGCCAATCGTCATCACGCCGGTTAATATCCATATGACCTTTCTGCTCATATCAGTACAAAGATAAGTTTACGGCTCTTTCCGTATTAAATTTTTAACAAACTTTAACAATCATTAAGTTTAGTTAACAAAAGTTACATATACTTTTGTTAGTGGAAATTTCCACTGAATCATAAAAAAACCATAATCATGAAAACAGAAAAATGTAAAATGGCATTTCTTTTTACTGCACTCTTTTTATTGGTAAACGTACTTTCCTTTGCCCAGGAAGAGGACATAAAAAATGTTCGCCTAAAGGTTGTCAAAAATAATGAGACGACTCTGGATACTTCTTTTGTTATGGATACGGACAAAGAAGCGCTACATAAGAAAATACATGAGTTAACCGGTATAGAGATGAAGTTGTTTACCGGTTTTGACCTGAAACATGGCAAACATGGATACAAATATATGGCTTTTTTTTATGAAGATAAGGAGTGTGAAGATCTGGATTCCCTGATGGCTAAAAAAGAAAAACTAGCAGCTATCCATAAGGAGATGTTAGATGAAATGGAAATTGAGATAGACGAAGATGATTTTGTATGGATTGGGAAAGATGCAGGAGTCATTATGGTTATTGAGGATAATGATACGGTAAAAATAAAGAAACATAAGAAAATCGTTAAACTGGGAGAAGTGACAGAGGTTAAAATAATGAAGAAAGGAGATCATGAATTTATTATAATAGTTGAAGAAGGGGAAAAAAGGATTGAGAAGGATAATGACGGAGATTATTTTATTAAAAAGATAAAATCAGGTGAAGAAGGAGAGTCTGTGATCATGAAGAAAAAAGGAGGAAAGGTTTTTATTTTTTCAGATGATGAAGCCGAGCATCTTGATAGAATATATGTAACAAAAGGGGATAAAAAGAGAACTTATATTATTACTAAAGAGCATAAAAGCGGAGATGGAAAACATACCATTGTAAAGGAGGATATTGATGTTATTGATGATGGGGAGATGATAAAAATTATTATTGAGAAAGATGAAGATGGCACAATTATTGAGAAGAAAATAAATATAATGAAAGTTAAAGAGGAGGGGGACGAAATTGAAGTGATCATTGAAATTGAAGAAGGTAAAGAAAAAAAAGAAGGAAAGGAAAAGGAAATAGAAAAAGTTATCAAGAAGAAAAAAGAAAAGAAAGAAAGCAAAGCCATGAATGCTAAATAGTTGTGGTTTTTTCTAGTTAGGTTTAATTTTAGGGTTTATTAGAAAGAAGGACGGTGAAAGCCGTCCTTCTTTTTATTGAAAAAGGAGTCTTTGCCGCGATTTTAAGGTTGTTGGATCAATTTTAAAAGAGGTGCTGATTTTTTCTGTTTCTTTCAGGGTGTTGATTATTTTTTCCTGATCCTTTTCAGAAATGTCTCCCAGTATTTGTAATAAATAGTCTATATTTTTAATTTCTTCAATAAGAAATCCATTGTCACACCGGTTTGAAATTAAATTATACAACAAACTTCTTTCATCATTTTCAAATGAATAAATTGAAAATTCCTGGTTTTCCCCAAGTTTTTTGTTAAAGATTTGCAGGTTCCTGACTTTACAGAGACCAAGACCCAATTTACGGTTAATTAACCAGCTTATATGGTAATCGTTTTCATGTGAAGAAATCCCGATCAACAAAAATGAATAATCTGGTTCATAAATTAGTTTGTGAGATTTTTTTTTCACTTTACTCTTTATTCTTAAGGTTTTGAAGAGCTATTTCCGCAGCATTTTGTTCAGCTTCCTTTTTTGATGAACCTTCTCCGGTGCCTGCTTCCTGATTATCAATAAAAAGTTCAGAAATAAAAGGAGTTGATTTATTTTGCATATGCAGCTTCTTAAAAGTATGAAAAACAAATTCTTTCTTGTTTTTTTGTACCCATTCAATTATGGCACTTTTATAGTCTGTTTCTGTTTTTTCAATTTCAGACAGGTTAATGTAGGTTTTTATTATTTTCCGTATAAGAAAACGCTGTGTTTTTTTATATCCTCTATCCAGGTATATAGCTCCAATAAGTGCTTCGAATGCTCCTCCCAATAAATTTTTTGCCGTGTCATTTTGGTTATTTTCAGAAGCTAAAAATGTATTCAATCCAATTTTCATGGCGATGGAATTCAGATGTTCCCTGTTCACTATTTTTGATCTGGTTTTTGTCAGGAATCCCTCCTTTTCGTGGGGGTAATGGTTGAACAGGTAATCGGAAATTACTGCATCGAGAATAGCATCTCCCAGGTATTCAAGTCGTTCGTTGTTTACGATCGAACCATCGGGAAGTCTTATCGAGGCTGATTTAGGGATAAATGCCAACTGAAATAACCGGTAATGTTTTGACCTGAAACCAAGAAGGCGCCTCAGACGGGATCGGAATTTCCCTTTTTCAGGGAAATAGAGGTTCAATGGTAATAAGTAGTATTCCAACACCAATTAAAAAGCTTAAATTACCTGCTGCGATAATAAGTTTAACCCGCAAGCAGGATTAGTTCGCAAGTTTCCTGAATATTACGCTGGCGTTATGTCCTCCAAAGCCAAAAGTATTGCTTAATGCAGAGTTCACTTCCCTTTCCTGTGCCTTATTAAATGTGAAGTTTAATTTATTGTCAATCTTAGGATCTTCTGTAGTAAAGTTTATGGTAGGAGGAATGGTACTATAAGCCATTGCAAGCAATGAAGTAATGGCTTCAACTGCACCAGCAGCCCCTAATAAGTGGCCGGTCATCGATTTTGTTGAACTGATATTTAGTTTGTAAGCATGGTCTCCAAAAACTTTCAGGATGGCAAGAGCCTCAGAAATATCTCCGAGAGGAGTTGCAGTTCCGTGCACATTTATATAGTCAATTTCATCAGGTTTCATTTGCGCATCTTCAAGTGTGACTTCCATGACTTTTGAAGCGCCCAAGCCTTCAGGATGAGGAGCTGTAAGGTGATAGGCATCAGCAGTCATTCCTCCACCGACTAATTCTGCATATATTTTTGCCCCTCGTTTAGTGGCGTGCTCAAGGTCTTCAAGGATAATTGCACCCGCTCCCTCTGCCATTACGAAACCATCCCGTGTACCATCAAACGGACGTGAAGCTGTTTTATATTCATCGTTTCGGGTAGAAATGGCTTGCATTGAATTAAAACCTCCCATGCCTGCTGGGTTTATTGCTGCTTCTGATCCGCCGGTAACAAAAATATCAGCTTTCCCTAACCGGATGTAGTTAAATGCGTTAATTAAAGCATGGGTAGATGTTGCGCAAGCTGATACAATGCCATAGTTTATACCACGAAAACCATATTTCATTGAAATATGGCCTGCGGCGATATCAGAAATCATTTTCGGAATAAAGAAAGGGCTGAAACGAGGTGTGCCATCCCCGCTTACAAAGCCCCTGACTTCATCTAAGAAAGTGTCAATACCTCCGATTCCCGACCCGTAAATTACACCTGCTTTGTCTTGATCGATTTTTTCAAGGTCAAGCCCTGAATCCTTTATGGCCTCATCTACCGAAACAAGTGCCAGTTGGGAATACCGGTCGAGTTTTCGAAGCTCTTTTCGGTCAAAATAATTTTTTGGATCGAAGTTTTTTACTTCACAAGCGAATCTTGTCTTAAATTTTTCGGTATCAAAACGTGTAATAAGTTCAGAACCACTTACTCCGTTTTTCAAACCTTCCCAGGTTGCAGGGATATTATTCCCAAGCGGAGTAATTGCTCCTATCCCGGTAACAACTACCCGTTTTAGTTCCATAAGAAAAAAATAAAATCAGATTTGCTAATATTCTACTTGGCGATCTCTTCGATATATTTAATAGCTTCGCCTACAGTAGAGATGTTTTCGGCTTGGTCGTCAGGAATACCCATGTTGAATTCCTTTTCGAATTCCATGATCAACTCGACCGTGTCAAGAGAGTCAGCACCCAAGTCGTTTGTAAAACTGGCTTCGGATGTAACTTCGCTTTCATCAACTCCTAATTTGTCAACAATGATTGCTTTAACTCTTGATGCGATGTCAGACATAGTCCTAAATTTTTAATGAATACTAAATTTTACCTTTTATAAAAATATACGTGCAAAGAAATACATTTAATGATATAATTCAAACAAAAATAATTGTTTTTCGTTTTTTTTTGTGTTTTTTTTATCCTGATTTATTTATAAATTTAAATGGTTGAGGTAATGCAATTTGGACGTCAGATTTTTAAAACTCGTTATCATATTAATATTCAAGACTATACATGAAAAAAGTTGCCATTTTTGCCTCCGGATCAGGGACAAATGCTGAAAATATTGTTGAATATTTCAAGCCAAACCCGGATATCGATGTTTGTTTAATTTTATCCAATAAAAGCGATGCTTATGTATTGGAACGAGCCGGAAAATTGAACGTTCCTACTTATGTGTTTGAACGTCAGGAATTTTATCAATCAGATAAGGTGGTTAATATACTTTATAAATATCAGGTTGATTTTGTTGTTTTAGCCGGATTTTTATGGCTGGTTCCTGATAATATCCTGAAAAAATATAATAACCGGATTATTAATATTCATCCTGCTTTGTTACCGAAATATGGAGGGAAAGGGATGTACGGTAAACGTGTACATGAAGCTGTTCTTGAAAATAATGAGAAAGAATCCGGAATATCCGTTCATCTTGTTAATGAAGTTTATGATGCAGGTGATGTTGTTTTTCAGACGAAATGCAGTGTTGCGCCGGATGATACACCCGAAAGCCTCGCGGAGAGAGTACATAAGTTGGAGTATGAATTTTATCCAAAGGTTATTGAAGATCTACTGAACGGTATTGATTAAGGTTATCATTACATTTTTAATCTTATTGAATTTTACAAGGTTTTTTTCTTTTACCGGGTTGACAGGAGGGGCTTTTACTTTAAGCGGATCAATGGGGTGACCGTTTTTATAGAATCTGAAATCCAGATGAGGTCCTGTTGAAAGGCCTGTGCTTCCGACATATCCGATTATATCTCCTTGTTTAACATATTTTCCTGATTTAACTCCCTTACCGTACCTGCTCAAGTGTAGGTAAGCCGTAGTATACACACTATTGTGTTTTATTTTTACCATTCTTCCGGCACCACCGTTCCAGCCGGTTTTTATGATTCTTCCATCACCGATTGCCTGAACGGATGTGCCGTAAGGGGCTGCGTAGTCAACACCCAGATGGGGACGCCGAATTTTAAGAATAGGATGCATTCTGCTATAGGAATACCTCGAACTGATCCTGGAGAACCGTAAAGGGGCTTTCAGAAAAGCTTTTCTCAAACTATTGCCATTCTGGTCGTAAAAACTTTCACTTCCATCCTGGATAAACGGTATGGCATAAAAATCTTCTCCTGCATGGTTAAAATAAGCAGTATAAATTTTACCCAATCCAAAAGATGTGCTATCAACAAACTGTTCTTCATATATGACTTTAAAAAAATCACCTTGCTGTAAACCGAAAAAATCAATACTCCAGGCAAATATGTCAGATAACTCACTGACTAATAATGGGTTAATGTTTTGATCTATAATGGTTTGCCAAAGAGATGTTTGAATAACTCCTGTCGCTGTTTTTTGCACGGAAGTTATTTCCCGTTTATTTTTTAATACGTAAACAGGAGCCTGTACTTTAAAAATAAAATACTCAGTTGGTGAATGTTCATAAACAAGATACTGAAGATTATTAATGGAATCTTTATCAAAAAAAAGAGTATATTGATTACCTCGTCTTATTTTTCTCAGGTTAATTACTTGTTGAGCCTTTTCCACGAGAACATTGATCGTTTGGAATGAAACATCATTATCCCGGAGAAGATCCGATATATTTTGATTTCTTTTGATCTTTCCCTCCTGCAATTCGAAAGAGTCGACAGGAAATCCGAATTTTGTTTCAGCTACTTTACGGTCTGTAATGGTGTCAGATGCGAAAACGAATGACTGCTCTTCCGGATCAATGGTACATGCCCGGTTTAGTATAATAAACAGGATTATGGACAACAAAAGGAAAGAATTCCTGTTTTCAATTTTCATGTAGTATGGCTTTTTGAAAAAATGACCACTAAAACATTATGGCATCCAATTCAAACTAATGGGTCTAACTCGTCTGACCACTATGAGTGGTCTGACGAGTGGCAGCAGAAGTGGTCTGACGAGTATCATACGAAATAGAAAGTCTAAACCACCACATTTATAATCTTTTTCGGTACAATAATGATCTTTTTAGGAGGTTTTCCTCCCAGCCATTTTTGTGCTTTTTCGTTTTTCAAAACAATTGTTTCAATTTCACTGTTATCCATTTCCAGAGGCAGGGTTATTTTAAATCTTAACTTACCATTAAAAGATACCGGATACTCCCAATCCTCTTCAATAAGATATTTTTCATCATATACCGGAAAATCTTCTTTGCTTATGCTTGGTTTATATCCCAGTTTTTTCCAAAGTTCTTCTGCAATATGTGGGGCATAAGGAGAAACGAGTATAGCCAGGTTTTCCAGTATAGCTCTCTTGTTACAATTTAATTCGGTTAGTTCATTAACACAAATCATTAATGCGCTGACTACCGTATTGAATGAAAACCTGTTGATATCATCTCTGACCTTTTTTATAGTCCTGTGCAAAATTTTTAATTCTTTTTCAGAAGGTGGCTCATCTGAAACAGCAAATTCATCATTCTGAAAATAGAGTTTCCAGAGCTTCCGGATAAAACGAAATACTCCTTCAATACCGTTTGTATCCCAGGGTTTTGATTGTTCGATCGGTCCCAGGAACATCTCATAGATACGGAGGGTATCGGCTCCGTATTTTTCGATAAGATCATCAGGGTTTTGGACATTGTGCTTTGATTTGGACATTTTCTCGATTTCCCATCCGCATATATATTTTCCGTCTTCCAGCACAAATTCTGCATCCGCCAATTCAGGTTGCCATTCCCTGAAAGCATCAATATCCAGGATATCATTAGTTACAAGGTTAATGTCAACATGTTGGCGAATGGTTTGGTAATTTTCCCGAAGGTTAAAGGAGACAAATTTATTGGCACCTTTTATCCTGTAAACAAAGTTCGACCGGCCCTGAATTTTACCCTGATTAATCAGTTTCTGAAAGGGTTCTTCCTTTTTCACCATACCGAGATCGTAGAGGAACATATTCCAGAACCTGGCGTAAATTAAATGCCCGGTACCATGTTCGTCTCCCCCAATATAGAGATCCACATTTTGCCAATAATCGTTTGCTTCCTTTGAAAAGTACTCGTGTTCATTATGAGGATCCTGATAACGCAGATAATAACCACTCGATCCGGCAAAGCCCGGCATGGTGTTGGTTTCGAGCGGGTAGCCTTCTTTGGTCTGCCAGTTTTTGGCCCGGGCTAATGGGGGATCTCCCGTTTCAGTCGGCAGATATTTATCAACTTCGGGCAGTAACAGGGGTAATTCACATTCATCAATGGTATAAGGCATTCCATCCTTATAGTAAACCGGAAAAGGTTCACCCCAGTAACGTTGGCGACTAAATATGGCATCACGTAATTTATAATTAACGGTACCGTATCCTTCACCAGTATCCCTTATTTTTTTTATCACGGCATTTATTGCGTCAGGCACTTCCAACCCGTTAATGAAACCTGAATTAATCATTTTGCCTTCTTTGGCATCATATGAATCTTCCCATTCACAGGGGTCTTCCGGCACTTCATCACCACGGGTTACAACCTGGATGATAGGCAGATTGAAATATTTGGCAAAGGCAAAGTCACGACTGTCATGTCCCGGCACGGCCATAATTGCACCAGTACCATAACCGGCAAGTACATAATCGGCAATCCAGATTTGGATATCTTCATCGTTGAGTGGATTGATGCCATATGCTCCCGTAAATTCTCCGCTGATCTTTTTTACTTCCGACATACGTTCTCTTTCCGAACGGCTTTTTGCCCGGGTGACATAACGCTGGATCTTTTCCCGGTGTTCAGGAGTTGTGATCTTTTCAACCAATTCATGTTCCGGTGCTAGAACCATGAAAGTAGCGCCAAACAGGGTGTCAGGTCTTGTAGTAAAGACTTTAATGATATCATCTAATCCTTTTATTCTGAAGTTCACTGAAGCCCCTACAGAACGTCCGATCCAGTTACGTTGCACTTCCTTAAGGGAGTCTGACCATTCAATTTTCTCCAGTCCTTCCAATAATCGTTGTGCGTAGGCTGTGATCCGGAGAGACCATTGTTTCATCAATTTTCGTTCGACAGGATGTCCTCCTCTTTCTGAAAATCCATCCTTTACCTCATCATTGGCCAGGACCGTTCCGAGGGCAGGGCACCAGTTTACCCATGTATCGGAAAGGCAGGCTAAACGGTAGTTCATCAGAATTTCCTGTTGCTGCTTTTCGGTCTTCTTTTTCCACTCTTCGGAATTAAAGGAATCAACCTCATTGCAGGCAGCATCCACTTCCCGGTTACCATTTTTCTCAAAATTGGTTATTAAGTGTGTAATGGGTTCGGCTTTTCTTGATTTCTTATTATACCACGAGTTAAACAGTTGGATAAAAGTCCACTGGGTCCATTTATAATAGTTTGGGTCGCAGGTCTTTACTTCCCTGCTCCAATCGAATGAGAATCCAATTTTAGTAAGTTGTTCCCTGTAGCGAAGTATGTTTTTTTCGGTAGTTACTGCAGGGTGTGTTCCGGTTTGAATGGCGTATTGTTCTGCGGGTAATCCATAAGCGTCAAAACCAATAGGATGTAAAACGTTGTATCCTGAAAGTCTTTTGTAGCGTGCATAAATATCGGAAGCAATGTATCCAAGCGGATGACCTACATGCAAACCGGCACCGGACGGGTATGGAAACATGTCGAGTACATAATACTTGGGTTTCGAATGATCAATTTCAACTTTAAAGGTTTGATTCTTTTCCCAGTAGTTTTGCCACTTTTTTTCAATCTCTATAAAATTATACTCCATACATTCGGCAATTTGTCAGGTACAAATAATTTAATCTGCGAAATTAGAAAAACTTTAGTAATAATCCACTTATTGAACTAACTCCTAAACAAATAATTCTTAAATTTGCTGACGCCTGGTCCCGTAGTTCAGTTGAATAGAACGTCAGATTCCGGTTCTGAAGGTCGTGGGTTTGAACCCCACCGGGATCACACCAAAAAAAATACTCCTGTAAGGAGTCTTCATTAGAACAAAATAGCCGCCAGAGCTTGCTCTTTAGCGGCTATTTTGTTCTAATGAAGAACCAGGCGTAGCCTGGGATTTTTTTTGGTGTGAAAGCCCCCCATTACGGATCACGAATGAAATGAGTAATCCCGGGAGAACCCCTTCTCAAACAGTTTTTGGCTCATAAAAAATTACCCGGCGTAGCCGGAAGGTTTTTTGTTTTGTATTAGCCCACCAAATGGATCTAATGCGAATTTACGTTACCATCATTTGTTTTCTTTCCGATTATTTGGATTTTCTTTATCCAAATCCCATTTCATCGGATTTTCAATAATGTATTTTCTGAAACGGTTTAATTCTTCATTGTTCCTAATGATCCGAACAAACATTCCCGATCATTAACACAAAGGGTTACAAAATAGGTGCCAGGTCTGGAATAATCGTATTCCTTTAATCGAATTGATCTGCGGTGGTGTTTATCAGGATTGAATTTCATATTATAACAATAATTACACGAATTACCTTCCTTCTTTTCAGTTCCTGCCGGAACCGGATGAAATTATTGGGTTTGTCAGGCATTGTGGTTTCGTTGTGTTGGATTTGAATTTATAAATATACTAACTATATATCAATTCCAAGTGATTTTTAGGAAAGACCCTAAGGGTTTTCCACCACAGGCGTCCCTGCGGGAGAAACCCTTAGGGTCTGAACGTTAGGGTCTGAACGGAGTGAAGAATACACTCATTTTTCAAGGTTTGTGCTTTGCGGTGCATGTAACTAAATCAGTTTGTTGGAGGTTTGTAGTTGCACCGCGTTTTCCTGTGCACATTGTTAGCCAGGGCTCTCCCGATAGCAATCGGGACGAGGCTATTGTTATTCGACCCTTTCAGGGTCAAACGATATAAAATTAATTGGTTTCCGCGTCAGGGTACGACTCCAGCTCGTGCCCTGACTGCATTTATTCGCTTAGCGTATAAATTAATAATAAATTCCCTTCCTAGACAGTGCCACAGGCATTCCTACGGGGGAGGGGTGTCACGAGCATAAGCAAGTGACGGGGTGATTGAAAAAGATCTACTGATTTGTCAGGGTACTGGTGAACCGTCCGCCCCCACCAAGACAGGGGCGATTAGATTTTCCTGCTTTCATCCAGAGCCAAAATTCATTTGTTTTGCTTGGCAAGGGCTTGTTCGACTTGCCGGATTTGTTGATAACGTTCATTATCAAACTTTTAATGTCTTTCTTTAGCAGAAGATTATCTTGAACTCCTGACATGTATCTACTTTATCTTTTGTTCAAAAACCATATTACTAGGAAAAGTACCAATATTATGATGACTGCAGTAATCCATGTAGCACTGTCATTATTACCTGATTTGATCCCTTTGCGATTGATGGTATACTTATAATCATCATCAAATTCAAATGATTCAACTATCATTGTAAATGATGGTAAGGATAATTCAAATTCATCTGCTAATGAATGGATTCCTATTATAACAACGGATTCGCTACCCATAAAAATCCCTGTTAATGTTCTAAGTTGTCCTTCTGTAGAATCCCTCTTGCCAATGTATCTGAACATGGCATTTTTGATCGTGTCTATAACAATCTCATCCTGGAAAACATCATAATCCAATTGAGAAAACTCCTTTATCTCGGGTTGAATTTCTTCATGCCCTTTTGAAGACAATTCTACATAATATTCCACATTTTCAATAAATGGCAATAAGGTAAAATCGCCTGTTGAATCAATAATCCCCCCAATTATCGGGTAGCCTAAAAATTTCTCTAATTTGTACAATATCGATGTCGTTCCAGATCCATATAAGTGTTCGTCCCATCCCACAGGGATATTAAAACTAAAGTGATATTCATCATTTTTATAGACCTGAGGGGGTGCATTTAGGTCGATAGTTTCTCTTATATATTGTTCTCTATTATCATCTCCTTCTCTTATATAGCGGTCTCTAATATCATCTCTATATCTAAATGATTCAAATGCTCCTTTAAATGATAGTAAGTATCTATCGAATTCATCAGCTAATGAATAACCTGTCATATATGTAGCATATTCATCTCCTATAAAAATCCCCAGAATTTTTCTGACTGATCTCCCTTCTTCATCCTCATAATTATTAAAATGGAAAATGGCATGGTTAACAGGATCTATAAGAATGTATTCATCTGAAACTTTATAATTCATCTGGTAAAAATCTTTTATCTCAGTCTTTGGGCGGTCATTTTCACCTGAAATCTCCTCAACATAGTATTCTGCCTGCTCAATAAATGCGGTTGAGGTCAAATCATTAACACGACGGGATTTGAGTACAATGTATGGGTATTTAAAAAATTCTTTGTGTATAGAAAAGCCTTCATCGTATCCCATTGAAGATACTAATCCAAATTCTTCAATAGTTTGTGGCAAGTATTCACTCCATCCATTTGGGATGGTAAAACTATAGTAATACCAATCGTTTTCGTAGTCCTTAGCCATGCTATTGAAGCATACAGTCACTGAAAAGATAATACATAGGATCAATTTATTCATTATGATTGACTTGATTATATTCAAATTTACTACAAATCATGATAAAAGGTAATCTATTTTGATTGAAAAATAAAACCAGGCCTTTCTCTTTGAAGTGGTTTCTTCTTTTAAAAATTTATACCTGTCCTTACAGGTGATATAAAACCAGCAAAATAGAATTATCAAAAGTTACTTTGGAGTAGCTATTTTTATTGACTTATCGGTTTATCCCGTAACCGCAGCACCACGAGGAAAGCCAATACTACGAACAATGCAATTAACCATTTAAAAGATGGAAGCTTTCTTAAATTAAACCATGTTCCAGCGTAGTAATATTCACGATCAGAATTAAATCCAAAAGAATCAAATACTATTTTAAAGAGGGGTAAAAATTTATCAAATTCATCAGCTGTTGCCGCACAATCTATATATACAGCAGTTCTACAACCCATGAAAACTCCCATTATTTCTTTAATAGTTTCTTCATTTGAGATATTTCTCGTATCATACCTGAAGACAGCTTTCTTGATAGTATCGATAATGATCGCTTCTTCGACATTATTTAGGTCTATTTGAGAAATTTCCATGTATTCAGCCCTTTTAAATCTGTTTTTACCAGAAATCTCCTTAATATAGTATTTTGCATTTTCTAAGAATGTGAGTGCAGTTAAATCAATGAAATGGATTTTAATTGCAATTTTTGGAAAATCCAAATCCAGGTCTACATAGATTCCTCCTAAATCCCGACGATTATTTTTGAAATAATTCTCAGAAATTTCTTTCCATCCAAAAGGATAGGAGAATCCGAACCGGTATGCCTTGCTATAAAAGTTTTGGGTCGGAATATCTGGATTTACCCTTTCTCCTGTATAATAGTATGTATAATAATCCTCGAATTCAAAGGATTCGAATACTAATTTGAATGTGGGTAATAGCCTATCAAATTCGTCGGCAAATGATACTCCCCATATATATGTTATCCATTCGGATCCGATAAAAATTGCCGCAATCTGTTTGCGTTCTCCCACCTCCTCATCATCAGAAAATCTTGAGTACACAAAACCTGCATCCTTAATAGTATCAATTACATATTCGTTTTGTAAAGGATCAAACACCATTTGAGAGAAATTTTTTATTTCAAATTGGCGATCTTCGGTTCCATAATAATGTTCATTCAGGTAGAAATCTACATTCTCGAAAAATGTATATTGTGTAATATGGCCTCGTGGAGTGGAATATAATAAAATGTAAGGTGGTTCAAACAATCCTTCCTTCGTCGAAAAACATGCATCATATCTATAGTAATATTTTTTTTGAAGTGAATCTAAGATTTCTGGGGGATACTCTTTCCATCTGGCTGGCATGGTAATTCTATAGTGGTATTTATCATTCTTGTATTCCTCTGCTGAAGCATTTGAATAGAATGTAATAAACAGATAAAGGAACAGGATAAATTTTCTCACGGTGATTGATTCAATTATATCCAAATTTACGATATGTTTTGACTAAATTCAACCCTATTGCTATATATAAGTAAAATTGAATCGAACCTGGGGAGATTATCTTAATAATTGGGAGTATTAGTTCTGAGGGGATACATGACTGGAGAACCTGATGAATAAAAGAATAAGAAAAGAGGAGTCATTCACGAAATAAAAAGATTCTAATCCGTCAAGATCCAGGATTAATCTATTAATATATCATATCTTTATCCAGTATGGAGGGTATTGTTTATATTTTGTTTCTGGTAGTTTGTACCCGTGAGGGGAAATCGTCGCTCTCAGACGGAATGGTTTGGTAACCTCAAGGTGATTTCAGGTCTTTTATATCCCCCCGCAGGGTGAATGGGTAATTAAATTTATTCAATTTCTGAAAAAGGGGTGGGGCGGGTGTATTTTTTGCAGAATTCCCTTTTTTTATAAAGATAGAAATTAATTACATTTCCAACAGGATATCAATACCCTAAGCTAAAACACCTACTCAATCCTGAGGGCTTTTCTTTTTCACTTTTTTTTCGGAACTTTGATATGACTTAAAACCTTTATTATGACTAAAGAAATCCTCGTAGCGTTAACAGTTTTCAATACTGTTGTAATAATAGTGTATCTATTTCTTTTTGTTAGAATCCTTAAACATCTTAGCAAACTTGTTAGGTACCTAAATAAAAAGGGATAGTATTGCAAACAACTATTCAAAACTTATAAGTTTAATTCCTTGTGGGGCATTTGCAGAATTCTCCTTATAGTAAGGGCATAAATACAACTTGCAAATGTGCTCCCCATCTCCCCTTATTTCATATATATCAATAGGGTGATTAATATTTGCTGTCCTTGGTGAACCTATTCGTTTATACTTGACCTTAATCCCTTTTTCAGTTCTAAGCACTGCCAGGTATGCAATCTCACCCATTGTACCTTTAACTGGGATAGGGTTTGTTGCAACTAAACCAAATTCATGTGGAAATAGTGGAACTCTATGGTAAAAGGGTATGTTAAATTTGAGGTATATTGATTATATGAGTAAGTTGGATGAGATGGAAAGTA
>DAOVQI010000319.1 GCA_030628785.1 Bacteroidota bacterium | reverse complement strand
TTTGTTTAGTTATTTCATATACCTTGAGCAATAACTTAAAAGCTTTTTACTCGCTCCCATTTACCCTGTGAAATAATGCTTCGCATTAAATCTACGATTTATTTAACGGGGCAAGTCCTTCCCACTTGCTGCTCGTGAGATCACTTTGTTAAGTTGCCATACAGCCATTTCAGCAAAATCTTTATATGCCATCTCTTAATACAGGTATAAAACTACTTAAACCTATTACCTTCCTTAGCCTTGAGGTTAAATTTACGAAGCTATGTTCTAATTACCTGACCCCGTCTCCCGATAGTTATCGGGAGACGGGGTTTTTTGTTTTAGTCCCTCGTGCCCCAACCCGTCAAGCAAGCCGGGCAGGCCCTGTGAAATAGTGGCAAAACCACTGCTACGAAGCAGCATTTCACAGGGGCAGGGACGCCCGCCCGCCTGAACGAATCATTCGGGCAGGAAGTCATTCGCCAGCCCGAAAGAATGAATTCTTTCATTCTGGCGGGGGCAGGCCTTCGGCGCAAACCCTTAGGGTTTCATAGACCCGTCAGAGCCGGGTGTCATCGGCTGGAGAAAGAAAAAAAATATATCCTTTGGAATCTTAGTTGATATATAGAGTAGTCGATATTTTCAGAATTCTTTATATATTTGACAATTTTAATGAATTGCTGGGTACGGGGTACGGAGTGCTGGATAAATAACTTATAACTAATAACCTATAACAATTTAAAATGAGACGTTAAAACTAAATTGTTACAATTAATTAAACTAAACTAAACAAGAAAATATATGAAGGTAATCGTTTGTCTGGGTAATGTGCCCGATACAACCACCAAGATTAAATTCGTTGACGATAACAAAGCATTCGATACAACCGGAGTGCAATGGATCATCAATCCATGGGACGAACTGGCCTTAACACGGGCAATGGAATTAAAGGAAGATAGCAAGAACACGGTTGATACAGTTACCGTCATCACCGTTGGTTTGAAAGAAGCTGAGCCAACTATCAGAAAAGCCCTGGCGATCGGTGCAGATGACGCAATCAGAATTGATGCTGACCCGAAAGATGCTTATTATGTTGCATTCCAACTGGCTGAGGTATTGAAGAAGGAAGATTTTGATTTCGTCTTCAGTGGTATTGAATCGAGCGATTTTAATGGTGCTGCTGTAGGTGGAATGCTTGCTGAATTTCTTGACCTTCCATCGGTTTCTGCTGTTTCGAGTCTGCAAATGGATGGAAGTGCAGTTAACCTTACAAGGGATATAGATGGAGGGAGGGAGGTTATTTCAATTCAAACTCCTTTTGTAGCCATTGTCCAGAAAGGAATAGCCATAGAGCCAAGGATCCCTGCAATGCGGGGTATTATGATGGCACGAAAAAAACCCCTCAATGTGGTTGAACCGGCTGAACAGGAAGTTTTGACCGGATTTACAAGTTTTGAGTTGCCAAAATCCAAACCACCCTGTAAAATGATCGATCCGGAAAATGTTAAAGAACTTGTTGACTTGCTTCAGAATGAGGCAAATGTTTTGTAGTACATGTTTCCGTGTAAAAAAAATCAAATGTAACAAATAAATGTGTTGGGATGAAAAGAAACCGAATGTTATAAAATGTTATATGTTATAAGTTATAAGTTAAAAGTTAGTAGCTTATAACGTATAACGTATAACGTATAACATATAACGTATAACATTTAACTTATAACAATTAACTTGATTATACAAAAAAGACTCTTGATACTTAGTAATTAAATTCTATTAAACTGAAATAATATGGCAGTAATTGTTTTTGCGGAAAATTGGGACGGAAAGTTTAAGAAATTATCCTTTGAACTGGTTTCCTATGGAAGCAAAGTAGCAGGGATGCTTAATACATCAAACGTAATCCTTTCAATCGGAGATGTTGAAAATGAGGAATTGAACAAGTTGGGAGATTATGGTGCGGACAAAATTATAAAGGTACAACATGAAAAATTGAAAAATCTTGATAACAAAGCCTATACAAGTGTGATTGCACAAGTTGCAGAAAAAGAAGGTGCTTCGGTTCTGTTGTTATCACATAATAATACAGGTAAAGCACTGGCTCCCAGACTTTCAGTAAAGCTTAAGGCCGGACTGGGTTCAGCCTTAATTCAGTTACCTGCCAGTGTGAAACCTTTTACGGTTTGTAAGAAAGTGTTCTCAGGAAAGGCTTTTGCTTATATTACAATTAAGTCAGATATTAAGATCCTTACCTTAATGCAAAATTCGTTTGAGTCAGTACTTTCTCAAAATAATGCTACCATTGAATCGTTTTCACCTGAACTTGATGAAGGCATAATCAAGACTGAAGTGACGGATGTTCAGAAACAGACCGGCAAAATTATTCTAACCGATGCTGAGATTATTGTGTCTGGAGGCAGGGGAATGAGATCTCCTGAAAACTGGGGACCGCTTGAAGAACTGGCTGAATTATTAGGAGCTGCAACAGCTTGCTCAAGACCTGTTTCTGATGAAGAATGGAGACCTCATAGTGAACACGTTGGTCAAACAGGAAAAATTATTGCGCCAAACCTTTATATTGCATGCGGTATTTCAGGAGCTATCCAGCATTTGGCTGGTGTAAGTTCATCAAAATATATTGTAGCTATAAACGAAGATAATGAAGCACCTATTTTTGAAGCTGCTGATTATGGTATTGTAGGAGATGTACATAAAGTTCTTCCTGAATTAATTAAATCAATTAAGGAATTTAAATCAGAAAATTAAAAATTACTATCCATTTAACTGAATAATAAAACGTCAGTCCTCATGATTGCCCGTTGTATTGGCACAAGGCAAGATAATAGGAAAGAAAATTACTCCCGACTGCCATTTCGCGGATTTTTGCGTGTTGGCGGGCAGGTTAGTGATTTTATAGTCATAAAAAAATCTCCACTAAAACACTGCCAAAGGCATGCCCGCCCGCCCGACCGCCTGCCCGTCCGACCGGGTCATCCGGGCGGGAACGAATCATTCGGGCAGGAAGTCATTCGCCAGCCCGAAAGAATGAATTCTTTCATTCTGGCGGGGGCAGGCCTACGGCAAAAAACACTAAATCCCACTAATAACAATAGTAAATTGCAACAGAACCTAAAGCATATTTTAATATGATTTCGAATGTAATCTTTGTTATAATACTTATTGCTACGATTTTATTTTTCTACAGAAATGTAAGAATTATTGCCCGGAATATTAAGCTTGGAAGAGATGTTGAAATAAAAAACAACAAAGCTAAAAGGTGGAAACTAATGTTTAAAGTGGCAATCGGGCAATCAAAAATGGTTACCCGCCCTATAGCAGGCATCTTACATATCCTTATTTACGTGGGATTTATTATTGTAAACATAGAAATGTTGGAGATTGTTATTGATGGTATTACTGGGACACATAGATTATTCGCCTTTTTCGGACCCGTTTATAACATTCTTGTATCTTCCTTTGAATTTTTTGCTGTAGGAGTAGTAATTGCCTGTATAATCTTCCTGATCCGCAGAAATATCATAAGAGTTAAAAGGTTTTGGAATGAAGAGATGACGTTATGGCCCCGTTCAGATGCCAATATTATCCTTATAACGGAAATTTTTCTTATGAGTGCATTATTTACAATGAATGCTTCTGATAGAATATTACAATTACGGGGGTTGGAACATTTTGTAAACGTAGGTACATTTACATTAAGTGGTTTGCTGCTTCCGTTATTTAGTGGACTGCCTGATAATACCCTGATCTTTTTGGAAAGATTCGGATGGTGGTTCCATATTATCGGAGTATTTGTTTTTCTGAATTATATTCCTTATTCCAAACATTTTCATGTATTTCTTTCGTTTCCCAATGTTTATTATTCAAAACTTGGACCAAAAGGAGAAATAGCCAATATGCCTTCTGTTACAAAAGAAGTAAGATTGATGCTTGATGAGAGCGCTACTGAACCGGTTGAAGAAGAAAATGCCGAAGAACTGACATTCGGAGCACAAAAAATAAAAGACCTTACATGGAAGAATCTGATGGATGCATATTCCTGTACTGAATGTGGCAGGTGTACATCAAGTTGTCCTGCTAATATTACA
>DAOVQI010000410.1 GCA_030628785.1 Bacteroidota bacterium | reverse complement strand
GACCCCGTGAAATATTGCCCGCCCTGTGTAATTGCGTTGCACCACTTCGTGGATTACACAGGGCAAGCAATTTCACTGGGTAAACAATAGAATTACAGCGAATCGAATGACAATTGAATGACACGATCCGCCAGCGGAGAGTGAATGACGTGAGCGAACGTTTGAGCGAACTTGAAAGCGAAAACCTCATGAGCAGGATTGTGCGCCTGCATGTGGGTAGCGAATAACCTAGCGAACATATGACAATGAATTACGCGATCCGCCAACTGGCCCTATGAAATAACGACTACGTCGTTCCACATGTGCGTATTTCACAGGGCTGGCGAAGAGTAAATTCCGATACAATTAATTCTTCTTAGATGAATACAACTACTTTGCGTATTAAAAACATGGTCTGCCCCCGGTGTATTATGGCGGTGGAAGACATCATTAATGAATTAGGTTGGGATATTGTAAAAATAGACCTTGGTGAAGTAATCGTTGCAAAAAATAAAAACGGGATAAATTGGGAAGAACTTAAGGAGAAACTGGAAAAAATCGGTTTTGAATTAATAGAGGATATTAAAATTCAACTGGTTGAAAAAATAAAATCACTTATTGTTCAACACATCCACCATTCCGAAGATGAAGAGTTAAAAATAAATTATTCAGATTACCTCGCAACTGAAATCGGCAAAGATTATCACTATTTAAGCAACCTGTTTTCCGACATAGAAAATGTTACCATCGAGCGGTTTATCATTCTCCAGAAAATTGAAAGGGTGAAAGAACTAATCATTTACGATGAGCTAACATTAAGCGAAATAGCTTATAAACTGAATTACAGCAGCGTAGCACACTTATCGAACCAGGTTAAACAGGTTACCGGTTTTACTCCTACCAGGTTCAAAAAACTAAAATCACATAAGAGAAAACCCCTTGACGAGATCTAAATTAAAAGGTTAATAAAACTTTTTTGCCTATTTTTAAAATATCATAACTTTGGGAAAGCTTATATTTTATACCCTTTAAATACGAACACAATCGTCCTGAATTAAATTTTGTTGATATGGGAATGGCAATGATCGGCGTTGTCAATGTGCCTCTGTTTAATAAAGAAGTCAAGAAATTCAACAATACACTTAGCGATCCGGAAAAACTGAAAAGATTCAGGCTGGTACCGGATGAATGGTCAACGGCAACAGGGGAACTTTCTCCCACACTAAAATTGAGACGCAAACAGATTGAAAAAGAATACAAGGAAATACTGGAAGAAATATATGTTACACAAACAATATGACAGGAGGAATTGAAAAATATGTCATAGGCACAATTAACCAATAAACTAAACAATATGGAATTAATTAAGGTAACCGATAAAAAGACCAGGAAAGAATTTATCAAAGTAGCAAAAATAATTTATAAAAATGACGACACCTGGGTTTGCCCATTAGACAACGAAATTGATGCTATTTTTGATCCCGGGAAAAACGTTTACTATAACCATGGTGAAGCAGAACGCTGGATATTAAAAGATAATAATAACAAATTAACAGGCCGAATTGCAGCATTTATTGACCACAATACAGCACATTCGCAGGACCAGCCTACCGGCGGAATAGGATTCTTTGAATGCATAAACGATAAAAAAACAGCATATCTTCTTTTCGACACTGCAAAAAGCTGGTTGAAAGAAAAAGGGATGGAAGCAATGGATGGACCTATTAATTTTGGGGAAACAGACAAATACTGGGGCCTGCTGGTTGATGGTTTCACCCATCCCTCATATGAAATTGCTTATAACCACAGGTATTACCAGGATCTTTTCGAATCATACGGATTCAAGACCTATTATAAACAGGAAGGTTTTCATGTTGATCTGACAAAAGAATTGCCGGAGAAATTTATGAAAATTGCAGAATGGGTAGCAAAAAAGCCCGGATATGAATTCAAACACTTTACATGGAAAGAAAAAGAAAAATTCACTAAAGATTTTGCTGAAGCATATAATATAGCCTGGGAATCTTTTAAAGAAAACTTTGAGCCGTTAAAACCTGAGTATATCATAAAAACCCTGACAAAAGCAAAAGCTATTATCGATGAAGAATTTCCCTGGCTTGCTTACCATAATGGCCGGCCTATTGCCATTTCGCTCATGTATCCTGATGTTAACATGATCCTGAAGTATATGAACGGGAAACTTAGTCTCTGGAATAAATTAAAATTTGTTTATTTAAAACAAAAGAAAACCATGACACGTATACGGGGAGTGCTTTTGGGTGTTATTCCGAAGTTTCAGGGTTTGGGAGTTGAGGCAGCAGTAATATGGAACATTGAACAGTCGGTAAAAAATAAACCTCAATATAAAGAGGTAGAACTTTCCTGGGTTGCTGATTTCAACCCGAAAATGCGGAAGATCTTTGTTATGGTTGGAGGGGTTTCTGCCAAACATTACATAACATACAGGTACCTTTTCGACAGGAATGCCACGTTTAAAAGATATCCAATGCCAGAAGAGAAAGAGAAAAGACAAAAGAGAAACGACTATGAATAAAAAAGTTTTAAATTTGGCTACTATTGTTTTTACAATATTTGTTTTGTTCAATCTTTCCGGATGCCTGCCACCTGAACCCCAATGGCAAATTGCTCCTAATACCATCAGTACCAGGTGGGCAAAACAGGTAAATCCTGAAAATCCCTTGCCGGAATATCCCCG
>DAOVQI010000152.1 GCA_030628785.1 Bacteroidota bacterium | reverse complement strand
TAATCAATACGTTGGAGTTATAAATGATATCGGAGTAAGACTAAATAATTACATAAAAGCAACAGATAAACAACTTCTTCTTAAGGAAGATGAAGTTGAGTATTCCCATAAAAAAGAAGATTAATCCATATATGAAATTAAAAGCAAATTACAATAAAATTACAGTGTAACGAATTACAATAGAATTACAGCGCAGCGAATTTCTATTTAATTACAGCGTAGCGAATTACATTTTATATGAAAGTCTGAATTAAAGATTTAAGAGTAAAGAATTATCAGAGTAAAAAAGTTAACATAAAATCTCAAAAAATGAACGTACCAAAACACTGGAGAGAGATTCCGGAACGATATAGAATGGAGGCAGGAAAATGCACAAAATGTGCTAAAATTCTTTTCCCTGCCAGACTGGTTTGTCCTTTTTGCGGTAATAAGGAGTTTGATAAAATTAACTTATCAGGAAAAGGTAAATTGCTAACCTATACCATTATCCGGACAGCCCCTGAAGGATTTGGGGATTTCGCACCGTATGCTGTGGGTATTGTGGAATTAAAAGAAGGAGTTAAGGTTATGGGGCAAATCACCGACTGCAATCCCGAGAAACTTAAAACCGGTGATCAACTGGTCGCCAAATTCAGAAGAATGAATGAAGAAGGCAAAACCGGAATGATCGTGTACTCCTATAAATTCGTACCGGATTTAGGAATTTGAAGAGACTTGGTGACCTTGTGACTGTGTGACTGGGAGAGACCTGCCAGAGTTTAGAAAACCTGGCAGAGTCTGAAAAAAAATGAGACAAATTTGTGCATTTCAAATGTCTGATTTTGTTGATGAACGATAGATGAATAATCGATTGACGATTTACGAAACATGGCGCTCAGCGCTTGCAAAGCGCAAAATTCCCCTCCTGGCCAGGAGGGGTGTCCCGAGCGTCAGCGAGGGACGGGGTGGTTGTTTAACTAAGAATCAACCACCTCCCCCTTCCTTCGGTCGGGTACTCCTCCTTTCCAAGGAGGAGAATTTTGTTAGTATTAAAAAAAAGACTAAACATAACCACAAACAACAAACTACAAACCAATCATGTACATAACTGAAGAACACGAATTAATTCGCAAAACAGTCAGGGATTTTGCTGAAAGGGTAATAAAACCGGTTGCCCGGGAGCTGGATGAAAACGAACAGTTTTCTGAAGAAATCACGGCGCAAATGGGTGAACTGGGTTTGTTTGGTATGTGCTCACCTGAAGAATACGGCGGACAAAAGATGGATATATTATCGTATATTATTGCCGTTGAAGAATTGGCCCGTGTAGACGGTTCCCAGGCTGCTACCCTTGCAGCGCATAATTCCCTTGGAATAGCTCCAATCCTTGAATTTGGCACCGAAGAACAAAAGAAAAAATACCTGCCCGGTTTATGTTCAGGGAAAGAGCTTTGGGCCTTTGGTTTAACTGAACCTGAAGCAGGATCGGATTCAAGGGCTACCAAAACCACAGCAAAACTGGTAAATGGACAATGGATCATAAACGGATCAAAAATATTTACCACCAATGGTTCAGTAGATATCTCGGTAGGCGTTACAGTACAAGCTGTTTCCGGAGTTAAGGACGGGAAAAAGGAATTTACTACCATATTGGTTGAGAAGGATACCCCGGGATTTACACGGAGATCGATGCATAAGAAAATGATGTGGAGGTCTTCCGATACGGCTGAACTTTACTTTGACGATTGTACTGTGCCGGAATCAAACATACTGGGTAAGGTAGGTCAGGGGTCAAAAATTATGCTTCATACATTGGATTGTGGAAGATTATCTATTGCCGCCATGGGACTGGGACTGGCTCAGGGTGCATTTGAGATGGCTCTTCAGTATGCAAAAGAAAGAAAACAATTTGGTCAACTGATTGTAAAATTTCAGGTTATTGCATTTAAGCTGGCTGATATGGCCACAAAGATTGATCATGCAAGAAGTTATCTTTATTATGCCTGCTGGCTTAAAGACCAGGCAAAGGATTATAGCAAGGAATCGGCTATGGCTAAACTATACTGTTCCGAAATTGCAAAAGAAGTTGCAGATGAGGCGGTTCAGATACACGGAGGCTATGGTTTAATGAAAGATTATGATATTGAAAGGTTTTACCGTGATCAGCGATTGCTTCAGATTGGGGAAGGTACCTCTGAAATACAAAGATTAGTCATTGCACGTTGTATCGGAGCGTGTTAATCTATTCATTCATAACCTGGTAAGAGCTTGCTAGGAATTAACGAAGACTACTGTATTTCTAACGGTTGAATAAAAGTTTTTTTGATTCTAAAAAAAAGGTATTTTTGCCCAATTAAATTTTTAACCTAAGTTGTTTTTATTATGGATAAGCCTGGAGGTTTTCAAGTTTGGATGGCGCAAATACGTGCACCGTTTTTAGTTCTGGCGGTTTTACTGGTTGCAATTGGCCTGGCACTAGCCTATAAATTACCGGTTAGTGATGAACTGAACTTCAACGGATGGCATGCCCTTTTGCTTGTGATCGGGGTTGTTTCATCACATATTTCGGTAAACCTTTTCAATGAATACTCAGACCATAAGACAAAAATTGATTTTTATACACAGAGAAGTCCTTTTAGTGGAGGGAGCGGAATGCTTACCCAGGGTCTTACCAAACCGGGTAGTGTTTTAACTGTGGCTATTGTAACCCTTTTACTGGCTTTTGCTATCGGTATTTATTTTACGGTCATTTCTCATTGGACAGTTATTGTTCTTTCAATTGTTGGAGGGCTTACAATTCTTTTCTATACCGGGGGGCTGGCGAAGATTTTAGTGGGAGAATTTTTTGCAGGGTTAACACTGGGTTCCTTTGTGGTTATTGGGACTTATATTGCCATGACCGCTACACCTGATATGACTCTTGGAGAAGTATTGCCAACCAGGGTCATCCTTTATTCCATTTCTCCCGGGATTTTGACTATTTTATTACTACTTATCAATGAATTTCCAGACCGGGAAGCTGACAAAGCAGGAGGACGATTCCACCTGGTTATTAAACTTGGCACCAAAGGTGCTGCCGTGGTTTATACCATCGGAATGATTCTGACCTTTGGAACTATTCTGGCGATTCCTTTGTTAGGACTGGGACCATTTTGGGTATATCTGGCATTGCTTCCTGTCCCTCTGGCTATAAAAGCATGTAACATTGCATTAAAACATGGGGATGATATGCAAAAATTAGTTCCGGCTTTAGGAAGTAATATCATTACGGTGTTAGCCACCGACCTCCTTATTGTCATATCGATCCTTGTAGGTGTCTTCTAAAGAATACATTTACCGGTTTTTTTCGCCTGTTTGCCGATTTTTTGTTTTATTCCTTCTAATCCATGCCTATTTTTGGAATATATAACAAAAATTAATAGGAGGTACAAATGGAACACAGAAGTAACAAAAGAGCCGTTTTAGGCATTATCCTGGTTTTAGTTGGTGCAGCCCTCATCGCTTTAAATTTAAATCTTTTTCCTTTCGGAATCCGCACCATTATTTTTTCATGGCAAATGATATTGATAGTCATCGGCCTTGTATTCTTAATAAGCAAAGAAAACAAAACAGTTGGCTGGATTCTGCTTGCTATTGGGGGTTTCTTCCTGATCCCTGAAATTGTGAATATTCCTTATAGTTGGGGTTGGAGGCGCTTATTCTGGCCGCTGATCTTTATTATTGTTGGAATATTGATTCTTTTCAGGGGAGGCAGACTCCATCGTAGAAACAATGGAGAGACTTTAGGTGAGGATTCTATTGATGATCTTTCCATGTTTGGTGGTGGTCAACGTATGATTACCTCGCAAAATTTCAAAGGGGGTAAAGTCACTTCAATCTTTGGTGGTTCCCAGTTTATTTTAAAAGGAGCTTCCCTTGCTAAAGGGAGAAATGTAATTGACGTCCTTTCCCTTTTTGGCGGATCAAAGTTTATAGTTCCGCGGGATTGGGATATTAAAGTGGAAATAACTTCAATTTTCGGAGGATTCTCAGATAAGCGGGTCCCTGATCCGAATGTTGTTTATGATCCGAGCAAACAACTGGTTTTTAAAGGGGTGGTTATTTTTGGAGGAGGCGAAGTACAGGATTATTAAAGGATAATGGACACAATCTTTTGGGTTTTAAAGCGATATACCGGAAGAAATGAAACCCTTAGGGTCTGGAACAGATAAGACCTGATATGTTTAATCCAATACTAAAAAGTAGAAAATCAATTTATTTTTATATACTGGCGTGGATCTTTGTCTCGGCTATCCACGCCGGTATACTTTTTTTCCTCTACAAAAATGAACTCGTATTTGCCATCGTTGATGCGATCGTTTTCAATGCAATTTTTGGATTGTTAGGTATTGGTTTATGGTATCCTGTGCGATATATTAAAAACGAACAGATTAATCCCGCTTATCTCATCCTTAATCATGTTGTTGTAGCTTTCTTATGTATAACCCTCTGGTTATCGGTTGGATATTTTGTTCTAAATGTTATTATAGGCGATTCTCAAGAGTACATGAATTTCATTAACCTATCCATTCCATGGCGGATTACCTCAGGTGTTTTTATTTATATGGTGATTATCCTTGTTTATTACCTGATAATATACTATGCCGATCTGCAGGAAAAAGTAAAAGCTGAGGCTGAATTGAAAACCCTGGTAAAAGAATCCGAGTTAACACTTCTTAAATCCCAGATTAACCCGCATTTCTTATTTAATAGTCTGAATTCCATAAGTGCTTTAACGGTATCGAATCCTGTTAAGGCACAGGAAATGGTTGTAAAATTATCTGAATTTCTCAGGTATGCATTAAAGCATGATCAAAGACAAAAAACATACCTGGAAGAGGAATTGCATAATATTGAATTGTACCTTGATATAGAAAAAATCAGGTTTGGAAAAAAACTGAAATTTGAGCAAAAAGTTGGAAAAGAATGTAGTACGATCTATTTGCCAAACATGATCCTCCAACCACTGGTCGAGAACGCAATTAAACATGGAGTCTATCCATCCACGGATCAAATAACCATATCGTTGGATTGTTCTGTTCAGGACAATTTCCTTGTAATTAATATTCAAAACAATTATGATCCTGAATATATTTCCAATGGTGGTAACGGATTGGGTTTGAGAAATATTAAAAACCGCCTTTTTTTGATTTATAACAGGGAGGATCTTCTTACCTTTGAGAAAGAGGAAAATGTTTTTAAGGTAAAACTACTAATACCGATAATGAAAGAAAACACCAAAAAGCAAATCTCAAAATACAAATAAATTCCAAATCCAAAATTACAATGACCAAAAAGAGTTAAGACACATAAATTATCTCAGGTTAAAGGCATTTTTTGGAATTTAGGAAATTAATTATTGGTTGTTATTTGTTATTTGGTGTTTGTTATTTGGGATTTTGATTACAGTTTTGCTACGTTAAGATTAAATCAGGTTATGAAGAAAAATGAATTGCATCATGTAATATAAAAAGTTATTGCTTATCCCGAACTTACGTTATTGTAGTAAATATTAATCACTATGGATGAAAAGATAAGGGCTATTATCGTTGAAGACGAAGAATTGGCAAGGGAGTTGATAAAGAGTTATTTAAAAGATCAACCTTCCGTTGAAATAGTTGGTGAGTTTACCGATGGTTATTCAGGTGCCATAGCCATTAATGAACGCAAACCTAACCTTGTTTTTCTTGATATACAAATGCCGAAACTCAACGGGTTTGAGTTGCTTGAGTTGATCGATTTTACTCCGCAAATAATATTTTCTACAGCCTACGAGCAATATGCAATAAAAGCCTTTGAACTGAATGCGGTCGATTACCTGTTAAAGCCCTATTCAAAAGAAAGATTTTTTAATGCTCTTGTAAAGGCCATTCAGAGGATAAGGTCCGGAAAAAAAAGTTCAGTCGAAAATTTACTTCAACACAGGGAAAGAACGACAGAAATTCTGGACAGGATAGTCGTTAAAACAGGTAATAAGATACATGTTATACCTGTCGAAAAAATACATTACCTGGAAGCCCAGGATGATTATGTGATGATCTATACTGATTCCGAAAGGCATCTGAAGCAAAAAACAATGAAATTTTTTGAGGCACATCTCGATCCTTCCGCTTTTATCCGGGTTCACCGGTCGTATATTGTCAGAATTGATCAAATTTCACAGCTTGAGCAGTACGGGAAGGAGTCATATTTGGTTATAATAAAGAATGGAACAAAGTTACCGGTAAGCAAATCAGGGTATAAGAAAATAAAAACAGAACTTGATTTTTAAGTTCTTACAACCTTTTGCACCGGGGCGGGCTTCATAACCAATCAACGAGAGACGAGAAGAATTCGGTAGCCGTTTTTCGGTAATGAAGCCCGAGGGAGTGACCGTCCGACCGCTCAAGCCGGTCCGACGGATGAGGGGTGGAGGATCTTTAGCCTTGGGATCTTGGTGTTTAATTCTAATCCGCTTGTGGCACAAATCCCCGAAATCATCAGTTTTACTCAGATCAATGCAGGCAGTCGGGGATTTCTTGCTTATATTCCTTGTTACCATATTGTCCCTACGGGACAAATTCGACATTCAAGGTCGATTGAAAAAAGGTACGAACATTTTTTCGACAAAATCATACATATTCAACAGCCCAGACTTAGCCTTAGCCTTAGCACGCTGTCGCTGGAGCTTTAGCGTAGGCGCCCTCAGCCTTTTTATTCTCAGTCATTCTATACTTGACATGATACTTTTGCATTTAATTTTTTCTTACCTTTAAATAAAAAATCAGAATCATTATGTTTCAATTATTTAAAAAGGACAGCAGCAAAAAAAGAAAAATGCCCAAATTGGCTGACTTCGATGGAAACCCATTGAAAGAAGGTGATGTAGTGGAATCCTTACGATATGATTTGGGAAAATGTAAATTATTCTTTACAGATGAAGGATATGTTTATGAATCCCTCGAAACCGGAAAACGTGTAAGCTGGGCTAAAATGATCGATGCTTCTACCGAAAACCAAAAGGTTAGAAAAATTGAAGGTTAAATTACCAAAGTAACCCCGACAGGGTTGTCAACCATTTCGTAAACTTGCCCTGTGAAATGCTGCTTCGCAGCAGTGGCTCCGTCACTATTTCACAGGGCGGGTGAACGGAATGTCTCATGAGCAGGTTTGAGCGAAGGACTCGCCCCGTGAAATAGCTGCATACGCAGCTCAGGCTACACCTGATTTCACGGGGTAAAATGGGAGTGAATAACCCTGTCGGGGTTCTTCTTTTAATTATTTTGAATTTACAACAATTGTCATAAAATTTTCGTCAAAAGACATTGCATAGAATTATTCGGTCTGTGTATGACACCCTGAATAATTATTTAAGAACATAGCTTCGCAAATTGATTAAAAAAGGGAATTAAGAACAGAACTTTGTAAACTAATTGAAAAAAAGTAGATATGAAAGTTCAAAGGTCAATCCCGATAGCTATCGGGACAAAATCCAAAAAACTAAACATGGCAGAAAGGAAAAAACCCTGCAACTTAAGTGAGCGATTGTTGTTATTTAGGAAAAGAAGTTAATCCTGCTTTTGAAAGCAATAGTTTTGAACTTGGGATTTGGGGTTTGTCCCAAAGGGATGCCCAT
>DAOVQI010000262.1 GCA_030628785.1 Bacteroidota bacterium | reverse complement strand
TTTAACAGGGTAAATTTGCGAAGCTATGTTCTTTATAATGACGAAAAGAACTATATTTTATGGCTATGTTCCATAATCTTGTTGGTTTCTAAATTTTTTAGCCTACTCGTCTGACCACTAAGATGTTCAAATTTATTATTATATCTCATTATTAGCATAATATTTTAAATCTAATCATAAAGTTAAACAGTAGCAGTGGTCTGACGAGTAACATTATGGCTTCCAATTCAAACTAAAATTCAAACCAATGTTTCCATCCCGGTTTGATCTCTTAGCAGCATCAGTGGACGAGTGTTATAAAATTTTGTTACTTTTATTTGGTAGTATATTTTTACGGCCCCATACTACTTTTTACATAACCGATTATGTCAGGGCCTGACTTCAGGTCAGCCCCTGACTAAATTTCTAATAAATTTTTTCTACTTTTATTTGATGTATATGTATCAAGAGATATCAAATCGATTATGTCAAAAAAATCGGAATTAGGGAAAAAAGGGGAAGAAGCGGCAGTTGAATACCTTGTTAAGAAAGGCTATCAGATCCACCACAAAAACTGGCGGTTCAGGCATAAAGAAATCGATATCATTGCCGGGATCAATGACACCTTAGTCATTGTTGAAGTAAAATCCAGAACAGAGGAATTTTATGAAGACCTTGCAGATGTTGTAAATAATAAAAAGCAAAGATTTCTTATTGACGCCGCGGAGGCCTATATTCTAACCTACAATATAGAGATTGAAACAAGATTTGATATTATCACCGTGGTTTTTTACGATGGTATTACCGAAATTAACCATATCGAAGACGCTTTTTATCCAAAATTACGATAAAACAAATGAACACTGAAGATATACGGAATTATTGCTTGTTAAAAAAAGGTGTAACCGAAGGTTTCCCTTTTGATGAGGAAACCCTGGTGTTCAAGGTGGCAGGAAAAATGTTTGCCCTGGTTGACCTTGAAGATGATTTGAGCATTAATTTGAAGTGTGATCCTGAAAAAGTACCGGAATTAAGAGAACAATTTCCTGCTGTGATCCCGGGTTATCACATGAATAAAAAGCATTGGAACACGGTGATAATTGATGGCTCAATACGGGATAAATTAATCCGGGAATGGATTGACGATTCATATAATCTTGTGGTTGAAAAGCTTACGTCATCAGAAAGAAAGTTATTGGATGCTTGAAACTACAAACCACAAACTATTTAATATACTTGTTATGAAAAAATTAGGCGGATTTTTTTTCCAGGGACTAATTTATTTAGCTCCTTTAGGTATTACGGTTTATGTTGTTTATCTTGTATACCGGTTTCTTGACGGGTTAATGGAAGCGTATATTGATCCGGTTATTCCTTTCAATATACCTGGCATAAACTTTTTGATCATTTTATTGCTGATAACGCTGTTGGGTTTTGCCGGCCAGTCAATCATTGCCAAGCCGATAAAATCATTCTTTATTAAAGTGCTGGAAAAGGCTCCGTTGATAAAGGTGATCTATACCTCAATAAGAGACTTGCTTACCGCCTTTGTCGGGAAAGAAAAAAAATTCAATAAACCGGTGCTGGTAAAGGTAAATAACGTGTCGAATCTGGAAAAACTTGGATTCTTAACCCAGGAAGATTTATCCAATGTTGGGGTGAAAGGGAAAAAGGTGGCCGTTTATTTTCCGCATTCATATAACTTCTCTGGTGAGTTGTTCATTGTTCCGAGTGAATATATCACACCCATAAATATACCCTCCTCAGAGGTTATGAAATTCATCGTTTCAGGAGGAGTAACTAAAATTTAAACCTTTAAAATCAAAGCCATGAAGAGATATTATACAATGATTTCGTCGGTATTCCTTTTAGCCGTGTTTTTGGTGTTTCCTTATACGGGGGAAGCACAAAAGAAAAAAGAAAAAGGATATGTATTCAGCAATGTTAAAAAAATCAAGACTACCTCTGTCAAAAATCAGTATGCTACGGGTACCTGCTGGAGTTTTGCCACCACCTCATTTATTGAAACGGAGTTAATCCGGATGGGGAAAGGGGAGTTCGATCTTTCTGAAATGTATCCGGTAAGAAATGCCTATAATGCAAAGGCATTAAATTTCATACGTTTTCACGGTAAAGCTAATTTTAGTCAGGGGGGCCAGGCTCATGACGTACTTAATTCGATTCGCAAATACGGAATGATCCCGGAAGAGATTTATTCAGGATTGAATTATGGAGAAGAAAAACACATCCACGGGGAACTTGCTGCCGTTTTGAACGGTATGCTTGAAGGCGTTGTGAAAAACAGAAACCGGAAACTAACACCTGTTTGGCAGAAGGCGTTTAACTCGGTTTTAGATGCCTATCTGGGAGAAGTTCCGGAGAATTTTACCTATAAAAACAAGGATTATACCCCAAAAACATTTGCCGGTGAACTTGGATTTAACCCTGACGACTATATAGAATTTACTTCATATACTCATCATCCGTCCTATTCATCTTTTCCTCTTGAAGTTCCTGATAACTGGTCTTCTGATATTTATTATAATTTGCCCTTTGATGAAATCATTGAGGTTATGGATTATGCTTTGGATAAAGGATATTCTGTATGTTGGGATGGCGATGTTGGAGAAAAAGGTTTTTCACATAAGAATAACGTGGCGATTATTCCTGAAAAAGAATGGAGAGATATGAGTGAGGAGGAAACCAAAGAAATCTTTAAATCACCAGGACTGGAGAAAAAAATCACCCAACAGATGCGTCAGGAAACCTTTGATAATTACACTACAACAGATGACCATCTGATGCATATTGTAGGAAGTGCTGAAGACGGAAGAGGAACCCGGTATTATCTTACTAAAAATTCAGGGGGGGAAGAAAGCAATGACTTTGGCGGATTTTTATATATGTCAGAGTCCTATGTGAGACTGAAAACCATTGCCATTATGATCCATAAGGATGCCATTCCGAAGCATATTGCTGATAAGCTGGGGATCTTACCTGGATAATCGAGTTACATATCTCAATAAGCCGGAATTATTCCTCAATAAGCAAATTACATCCCCTGATATCGGTGTTATCAAATCTGCCCAGAATCTCGAATGTTTTGTTCGCCGATAAGCGGCCAAGATCCTTTGTCTCAATAAACGAGCAGGAATTATAATTTGCAAGGTCAATAACATTAATGCCTCCTGATCTGCCTTCGTTTAACCGGCAGAAAGGATCATAGGGGTCTCTGATGATTACTTTCATCCATGGAGGGTTGTAAAACAGACCATTTCCCTTTGAGTAAGCCTGCGACAGAAGTTCAGTCATACCATACTCTGAATGGATCTCATTTATTCCAAAGTTCTTTGTCAGGACCTGGTGTAATTCTTTCCTGGTTAATTCTTCTCTTCTTCCTTTCATTCCACCGGTTTCCATCACAATGGTATTCCTTAATTTCATTTTATGTTTTTCTGCAAAATCAAGAAGAGCGAAACTAACGCCAAAAAAGAGAATTTTCTGTCCATTTTCTAAAAGACGGTTTAATTTACAAACCAGTTCATCGAAATTGTAAAGGTAAAATCCACTATCCGGGTGACCGGATTTTTGGATCAATTTACTGATCATATACACAAGAGAAGAATTTTTCCTTTCAATGTAGGAAGGAAGGAGAGCGAGTATACAAAAGTTACTGATATCCCCGTAAAAAAGCTCAAATGTTTTAAAAAAGCTCTCTTCATAAACCGAAACATCAGTGATCAAATGCCGGCTTGTTGATGCTCCCGTTGTTCCACTGCTTGTGAAGATACTTTCCGGCTCCTTATTTTCGGTTATTACATCCTGTGTTTTAAAAAAATCGATTGGGAGAAACGGTATTTGAAGCAATGTTTTAACCTGTTCAGGAAGAATTCCCAGGTGATTTATGTAAGCTTTATATATTTTGTTAAAATCAGCCTGGTAATGAAAAATTTCAAGTGCTGTTTTTTCAAAAGCATGATCATTGTTTATGCCAAAGATTTTATGTTTAAAATTCAAGGACATTTAATTCCGAGTTGCATAATAAATTATTTCAGGCAGATTTTTTTTATAACAATACATTGGTTTTTGTATGATAATAATTGACCCCGGGGTCTGTCCCTTTCGTTTTTCAATGGTAAGTGTCAATTTTGGTTATTAATTATCAAACTCATTCGACCCGTCCGGTTGGTATACCCATTTAAAAGTCGTTTCAGCATAAGGAGTGCTGATCTTTATATAAGCCTGTACATCGGTGAGCAATATTTTTGCAAACAGTTTTTTGCCGGTTTTGAATGTCCAGACCTGATATTTCAAAATTGGTTTGGCAAGTTTTGAGAAGTTTGTAACGTCAACGGTCTTGTAATTATTGAAAAAATCGGTGGCACTGGTCTCATCGTCGAATTCTGCGGTTAAGTTGAAGGAATTATCAATATTTGGACTATCCAGGAAAGCACCTGTTACATCTCCGGATGCTTCAGTGATTGGAGATACAAAAATATCCGGTATTTCAGTGTCCGATTCAGGATTGTATTTTATAACACCGCCTTTCTCAAAGCTAAAACCAAAGGAAGAATATGTTGATCCTTCCAGAACAAGCGTAGAGGTAAGCGTTGCAGTTCCGGAGGTTATTATGGAAGGTTCGTCCTTTTTACACCCTGCAAAACCGAGGATCAGTACCAGCCCCGTAATGATTATCTCTTTTTTCACTCGTTTTTCTTTATGAGTTTATTTTTCCGTAAATTTTCCTTATACTCCTGATAAAACCTGGAATGGATCTCTTTTTTAAATTCTTCCGCTTTATCAAGTCTTTTCCTGTAGGCCTCCCTGGATTCGGATTTGGATTTTGGAGCGAAAAGTTCATTCGTTGAAATCTCTTTGTCTAACTCATTTTTATAATAATAATTCACAAATATTTCCGGTTCTATTATCCATAATCTGATTGTTTGATCATTTGAACAACTGGCGAAAGTTTTTCCGTCCGGGCCAAAACAAACATCATTGACTCCGCCCTGGTGTCCGGTGTAGGTGTAAATGCAGTTTCCTGTGCTTGATTCCCAAAGCCTGGTCGTTTGATCAAGAGATCCGGTGATCAGATAATAACCGTCAGGGCTGAATTGCACTGCAAATACACTCATTGAATGTCCTGACAGGGTTTGGATCAACTCCTCTTTTTCAGGATCCCAGATTTTTACCGTTTTATCTCTTGATGCACTGGCTAAATATTTTCCGTCAGGACTAAAATCCAGATCATAGATATTCTCCGGATG